>JADZDM010000015.1 GCA_020851035.1 Gemmatimonadaceae bacterium
CAGGCCTCCACGAGTCCGGGCCTGCACCGCCGCGGGGCCCGCCGCGCGGTCAAGGCCAGGCTATCATCAACCTACACACTAGGCACGGGGCGGCAAGTCCGGTTCCTCGTCCGCCGTGCCGGCGGACGAGCGCCCCGTCCCCCGAGGCCGCCGAGGCGCCATGTTCCACCACACCGTGCTGCTGCGCCTCGCTCCCGATGCGGACGCCGATTTCTTGGCACGCTTCGCTTGCTATGAGGCGGCCGTACGCGAGGGCTGCGCCGGCGCCCTCCTTTATCGGTTGTTGCCCAACGGGGCCCCGAGCGGCAAGGGCTTCACGCACGCGCTGTTCAGCGCGTTCGAGTCGCACGCGGCGTTCACCGACTACGACCGCAGCGCGCTGCACACCAAGATCAAGGCCTTCCTCGGCCCGTACGTGGTGGAGCTCGTAGTCGCGGACGGCGACGACGACGCGCCGCCCTCGGCCTGCGGCGGACGCTAGGCGGGGTTGAAGGCCCTGGTCGATGCGCATGCTGGTGGACGGGCAACGGCACACGCTCAAGCAGATCGGCCAGCGCATCGACCAGCTTGAGCGCGAGCTCGCGGCGCTGCAAGAGTGGGCTGAAGGGAGCTCTCGAGCTGGACCAAGTGCCCGGGATCGGTGTGCTGGGCTCGACGGCACTGGCTGCGACGCTCGGGGACGTGAAGGCTTGAGCTCGGGGCGGGAGCTCTCCGCCACTTCGGCCTGGGTGCCGGCGCACGCGGTCAGCGGCGGGAAGGTCTGCGTGGGGCACCTTAGCAAACGGGGTGACCCCTACCTGCGCACGCTGCTCATCACGGTGCGCGCGCGGTGATCGAACATGCCAAGGACATACCGAAGTGGCTGGAGCAACTGCTGGCACGCCGACCGCTGAACGTGGCGGTGGTGGCGCTTGCCAACAAGATGGCACGCACGGCATGGGCGATCGTCGCCCATGGGCGGGCGCATCAGCGGGATTGGCAAAGCGCCAGGCCCGGGAGCGGTGCGCGAGCGGCAGCTGCGTAGATCAACCAACCGAAGAAGGAGTGGACGCCGCGAAGAGTGCGTGAGTCGAATCGATGAAGTGATGACAAAGCGGTCGGACCCGGGCCGGGTAAAGCTGAATGGCGTGCCGGGGCAAGCTTTTGTGCGAAGTCCGCTGCAGGAGATGAGCACTGGCCTCCCGAATGACCTCAAGGCCAGGGGCCGTGCTTGCTCGGGCTGCACCTGTAGGATGAATGTAGGACCGCAGTCGTATCCGCAGAGTCGAAACGTCAAGAACTCGCTCACCACACGAGAGGTTTCCATGGAAGCGCACGCCATGCACGCCGAAGATCCGCTCCCGGTGGTGGACACCCACCACCACCTCTGCGACCTGCAGGCCCACTACTACCCGTGGCTGATGGACGAGCCGATGTGGAAGCGCGTGCTCGGCGACTACACGCCGCTGCGGCGCAGCTACCTGATCGACGAGTACATCGCCGACGCGCTCCCGCAGCACGTGGTCAAGTCGGTCCACCTGCAGATGGGCTGGGACTTCGCCGACCCGGTCGGCGAGACGCGCTGGCTGCAGGGCATCGCCGACACGCACGGATTTCCGCACGGCATCGTCGGCTTCGCGCGGCTCGAGTCGCCCGATCTCGACAAGGTGCTCGACGGCCACGCGTCGTTCCGCAACTTCCGCGGCATCCGGCAGATCCTGAATTGGGATCCCGATCCGGTGCGGTCCTTCGTCGACCGTCCCGACTACATGACCGACCCGGCGTGGCTGGCCGGCTTCGACCGGCTCCGCGCGCGCGCGCTGTCGTTCGACCTGCAGCTCTACCACCCGCAGATGGCCGACGCCGCTGCGCTCGCGCGCCGCTTTCCGGACGTGCAGATCATCCTCGATCACGCGGGCATGCCCATCGACCGCGATCCGGCCAGCCTCGCCGCATGGCGTACCGCGATGCGCGGCCTCGCGCAGGCGCCCAACGTCGCGGTGAAGCTCTCGGGCCTGGGCGTGGCCAATCCGGGCTGGACCGTGGAGAGCATCCGGCCCCTGTTCGAGCAGACGATCGAGGCCTTCGGCATCGAGCGCTGCGTGCTCGGCAGCAATTTCCCGGTCGACCGCCTCACCGGCAGCTACGCCGACGTCTTCGAGGCCTTCCGCACGCTGTCGGCGGGCCTGTCGGCAGGCGAGCGCCGCGCGCTGTTCCACGAGAACGCGGTGCGCATCTACCGGCTGTAGGGCACGAAGCTGTCAACCGACCTCGAAGTGCGCCTCCCTGGGCACACAGTCCGCACCGTTGATCGGGATCATGTCCTGCGGGCAGGCCGAGAACACCAGCACGAGGTCCATCTCGGCGCGCAGCGTGATGCCGCTGCCGGGCCGCGAAACCGGCGGCAGGAAGCGGATGCTGCCGTCGGGCGCCACCGGGATGTTCATGAAGAGGTTCCACGGGCTCGGCGTTTCGGGCGCCTTCAGGCCCAGCGCCGCTAGGCTCGCCGCGAGGTTCTCGCTGCAGTTGTCGTGGCGCCCGACGCAGCCCAGGAGCGCATACCGGTAGGGGTCGCAGGCTGCGATCAAGGTGTCGTGGATGCCGCCCGAATCGTCCTCGACGATCGTCAGGATCGGTCGGCGCCGATTGGTGCACATCGCGTCGCCGACGCGCGGCAGGATGCGGCCCAGGTTGGCCCGGCAATGCTCCATCGACATAAACTCGCTCATGTCGGCGCGGTTGAAGGCCCAAGTGTCGACCACCTGCTGGCCGTGCGTGTTGACGACGCGCACGTGCGCGTTCGCGTCCACGAACGCGGCCTTGCCGCGTCGGGCCGGTATCTCGATGGGACCCTTCATGGAAGCTCCTCGTCCAGGTCGCACGATTGTCGACCCGATGCACCGCGTGTGTCCACCCGTGCGGTGCGCGTCGCGTTGGCCGCATGTGTCACGCGGGCGTATATTGCGTCACCAATTTCAGGAGGGTGCGGCTCATGTGGGATGCGATCTGGATCAATGCCAACCTCGCCACCATGGCCGGTGTGCAGCCCTACGGGGCTGTGCGCGACGGGGCCATCGCCACCGAGGCGGGCCGCATCCGCTTCGCGGGGCCAATGTCCGCGCTGGGTGCTAGTGCATCGAGTGTCGCGCGGACGGTGCACGATCTGAAGGGCGCATGGGTCACACCGGGTCTCGTGGACAGCCACACGCACGTGATCTACGGCGGCGACAGCCGGCGCGATTTCGAGATGCGCCTGCGGGGCGCCACCCGCGCCGAGATCCACGGCTCGGGCGGCGGCGTGCCTGGCATCGTGCGCCGCACGCGCGAGGCGAGCGATGACGAGCTGTTCCAGAGCGCTGCGCGGCGCATCCTCGAGATGCAGTCGCACGGCGTCACCACGCTCGAGAGCAAGTCGGGCTTCGGCCTGGACCTCGAGACCGAGGTGCGCCAGATGAGGCTGTCGCGCGAGCTGGGCCGAGCGCTCCCGGTGACCGTCGTGTCCACTTTCCTCGGCGCGCACGGCCTCGCCCCGGAGTACGGCGCCCGCCCCGACGACTACATCGGCTTCCTGGTTGACACGGTGCTGCCCGCCGCCGTCGCCGAGGGCATCGTCGACGTGGTCGACGGCTTCTGCGACAACGTCGGCTTCACCCACGAGCAGATCGCGCGGCTGTTCGGCCGTGCCCGCGAGCTGGGGCTGCCGGTGCGCCTGCATGCCGACCAGTACAGCGACTTCTCGGCCGGACGGCTCGCCGCCGAGCACGGCGCGCTGGTCGCCGACCACCTGGAGTTCGCATCCGAGGTCACGGTCGCGGCGATGGCGAAAGCGGGCACGGTGGCAGGGCTGCTGCCGGGCGCCAACTACACGCTGCGCGAGACGCGCACGCCGCCCGTCGAGCTCTTCCGGCGCCACGGCGTGCGCATGGCCGTGTCCACCAACAGCAACCCGAGCAGCTCGCCGACCAACTCCCCGCCGATGGTGATGAACCTCGCGTGCACCCTGTTCCGGATCACCCCGGAAGAGGCGCTGGCCGGCTTCACCATCGAAGGCGCCCGGGCGCTCGGGATGGCCAAGGACCTGGGCTCGCTGGAGGTCGGCAAGCGCGCCGACCTCGCGGTGTGGGACATCGAGGATCCGGCCGACCTGTCCTACCTGATCGCCGCGAACCGCTGCACGGCAGTCGTGAAGGACGGCACGGTCGTGCACGAGGCGCCGCGCAGCGCGCCCGTCGCTCGCCGGCCGGCTGGCGCGGCGGCACGCGCGCGATGACGGCCGCCGCCGACAGGGACGCGATCCTCGCCTGGATCGACGCGGACCGGGACCGGTTGGTCGACTTCCTGAGCCGCTTCGTGCAGGTGAAGAGCCCGAACCCGCCGGGCGACACGCGCGAGGCGGCGGCCTTCGTCGGGCGCCTGCTCGAGCACGAGGCCCTGCCCTATCGCGTGATCGCACCGCAGCCCGCCATGCCCAACCTCGTCGCTACGATGGAGGGCGGCGCGGGCCCCGGTCGGCACCTGGTGCTCAACGGACACATGGACGTGTTCCCGGTCGGCGACGGCAAGGGCTGGACACACGACCCCTGGGGTGGCGAGGTGTCAGGGGGCCGGGTGTGGGGCCGCGGCACCTCCGACATGAAATGCGGCACGACCGCGTCGATCTTCACCTTCGCCTACCTCGCCCGGTTGCGCGAGCGCTGGAACGGGCGGCTCACGCTGACCGTGGTGTCCGACGAGGAGACCTTCGGCGAATGGGGCTCGCGCTACCTGATCGCCCACCATCCCGAGGTGCACGGCGATTGCTGCCTGAACGCCGAGCCGAGCAGCCCGCACACGATCCGCTTCGGCGAGAAGGGCATGCTGTGGCTGCGGTTCACGGTGCGAACGCGCGGTGGTCACAGCGCCTATCCGCACACCGGCGAGAGCGCCACCAAGCTCGCGGCCCGGCTGATCATGGACCTGGAGAGCCTGACGCGGCTCGAACCGGCGATGCCCGAGGGCGTGGCGCG
>JADZDM010000016.1 GCA_020851035.1 Gemmatimonadaceae bacterium
GCCGAGAAGCTGGAAGCGTTCGAGAAGGCCGGCATGGGCATCGCCCGGCGCCCGATGGACTTCGTCGAGCTGGTCCGGGCGCGGCTCTAGCCCCGGGCAGTTATCTTCCCGACGCGCCCGGTCACCCTGGTGACCGGGCGCGTCGTCCGTCTGCAACCGGCGCACACGCGCCTGAACCACACTGGAGCTCGGCATGGCCGGAAACCGCACCCTCACGATCATCAAGCCCGACGCCTTCGGCGCCGGCAAGGCTGGCAAGATTCTCGCGCACCTGGAGGCCCAGGGCTTCGTCCTCAAGGCCGCTCGGGTGATGCACCTGACGAAGGAAGAGGCCGGCAAGTTCTACGAAGTCCACAAGGACCGCGGCTTCTTCGGCGAGCTGGTGGATTTCATGACCTCGGGCCCCTGCATGCCGATGGTCCTCGAGAAGGGCGACGCCGTGGCCGCCCTGCGCGCCGCGATCGGCTCCACCGATCCGGCCGAGGCCGCCGAAGGCACGGTCCGGAAGCTCTTCGCGGAGTCCAAGGGGCGGAACGCCATCCACGCGTCGGACTCGGATGAGAATGCCGCAGTCGAGGCCGCCTTCTACTTCCCCGGCCTGGCCTGATCCGGCGCCCCGCGCCACGCCGGGGCAGCAGGTGAGCTAAGTGACGGAGCCGTGGGCACTTGATCGCTGCCCCCGGCTCGTCTATTTTCCGTGGCTATGCTGTCAGTGGATCTCCGGAGTCTCGAAGGGCAGGCCGTACAGGTTGACGGGGCGATCGATCCCGCTGATCTCGTCTGGACTGACGTCGCGACCCGGCCCAGTTCGCCGGTGACGGTACAGGGTCGTCTCTCGCGCGCCGGGGAAGGGCGGTACTACTTCACCGGCGAGTTCGAGGGGTCGGCGGTTGGTGAATGCACCCGGTGCCTCACGGAGGTGCTGGTGAGGGCAGGCGATGCGATCCAGTGTCTGTTCGTCGAGTCGGACGAGGACGGGCTGGACGATGACCCTGATGTGTTCCTGCTGGACAGCAAGTCACGCAGCATCGATCTGCGTCCGGCAGTCCGCGAAGGATGGATCCTTGCAGTCCCGTCCTTCGTGTTGTGCCGTGATGATTGCAAAGGCCTGTGTCCGACCTGCGGTGTCGACCGCAACACGACGCCCTGCACGTGTGCCGCCAACGGTGACGCACGCTGGGACGCGCTCCGTGAGCGCACAGCCGAGTCCTGATTCGTCTTATACCGGGAAGTGACCCATGGCCGTACCGAAGCGCAGGACATCCAAGCAGCGCAAGCGTCTCCGCAACACCCACAAGGTTGCGCCGCGGATCGTCATCCAGAAGTGCCCCCAGTGCTCCAGCATGAAGCGGCCGCACCGCGTGTGCGACGAATGCGGGTACTACGGCGGTGAGCAGCGGATCGCGGCCCGGGAAGGCTGACCCTTGGCCCGGATCGCCCTGGATGCGATGGGAGGCGACTTCGCCCCCCACGCACCGGTGGGTGGCGCGCTCCTCGCACTCGCCGATCTCGCGCCTGAACACCGCATCCAGCTGATCGGCCGCGCCGCCGAGGTGTCCGCCGCGCTCGACGCGGCCCTCGCCGGCGAGTACGCAGCCTGCGCGCCCCATCGCGCGCGCATCGAGATCATCGATGCCCCCGAGGTCATCGGCATGGCCGACAAGCCCACGGCTGTCTTGCGCCGCCCGGACTCGTCCATGGCCGTCGGCCTGCAGCGCCACGCCGACGGGCTGGCCGATGCGTTCGTCAGCGCCGGCAACACCGGCGCCCAGATGGCCGCGTCCGTCAAGCTCCTCAAGCTGCACGGTGAGCTGAAGCGCCCCGCCATCGGCACGATCTTCCCCACCGAGTTGCACACCCTCGTCGTGCTCGACAGCGGCGCCAACGTGGATTGCAGCCCGGAGGAGCTGGTGCACTTCGCCCGGCTCGGACTGGTCTACGCCGAGGACATCCTCGGCCGCGAGAATCCCGCCGTCGGCCTGCTGAGCATCGGGGAGGAGCCGGAGAAGGGGAATGCCGCCGTCAAGGAGGCGAACAAGCTGATCGCCGCCTCGGGGATGCACTTCGTCGGCAACGTCGAGGGACGCGACGTGGCGGCCGGACGCTGCGACCACGGCCCGTTCGACGTCGTCGTCTGCGACGGCTTCACCGGCAACGTCATCCTGAAGTTCTACGAGGGCCTGGCGCCGATCCTGATCAGCATGACCGCCCGAGCGGCCGGCGCCGACCCGAAGGAACTGCTCAAGGGCCTCGCGCACCTGGACTACTCCAACTATGGCGGGGCACCGCTGCTTGGGGTGCAGGGCGTGAGCATCATCGCGCACGGCAAGTCGTCGCCGCGTGCCATCAAGAACGCCGTCAAAGTCGCCGTCCGGGCGGTCGAGTCGCGCATGTCCGAGCACATCGGACGCCGCCTCGCCGTGGCGGCGTCCGCGGCCTGACGACATGCAGCGCCGGCACACCGTCCACACGGTGCACCGGCGCCCGGTCGGGAATTGAGGCCATGAAGCGACCCATTGCGGCACTCACCGGCACGGGCTACAGCGTCCCGCGGCACGTCATGACCAACCATGACTTCGCCGCCATGGGCATCGAGACCTCGCACGAGTGGATCGTCGAGCGCTCCGGCATCGTGCAACGCCACATCGCGCGCGATGGCGAGTCCACCTGCAGCATGGCCGCCGACGCCGCCCGGAAGGCGATGCAGAAGGCGGGCATCACCGCCGCCGAGATCGACGCGATCATCCTCTCCACCGCCACGCCGGACCGCCTGCTCCCCGCCACCGCCGTGGATGTGCAGGCGGCCCTCGGCGCCACCCGCGCCGCCGCCTTCGACCTCTCGGCGGCGTGCAGCGGGTGGCTCTACGGGCTCACCGTGGCGGAGGGGCTGATCGCGGCCGGCACGATCGAGACGGCCCTGGTGGTCGGCTCCGAGAAGATGAGCGCGATCGTGGACTGGCAGGACCGCAGCACCGCGGTGCTCTTCGGCGACGGCGCCGGCGCCGCGATCGTGCGGCGCAGCGACGGGAAGCGCGGCATCCTCTCCGCCTTCCTCCGCAGCGACGGCCAGCTCGCCGAACTGCTCTGGCGTCCCAGTGGCGGGGCGCGGCAGCCGTTCAGCCTCCCCGTGCTCGAGGATCGTTCGTCGTACGTGCAGATGGCCGGGCGCGAGGTGTTCCGCCACGCCGTGCGGTCGATGGCCGAGGCCTGCGACCGCGCCCTCGACGGCGCGCGGCTCACGGGCAAGGACATCGACCTGCTCATCCCGCACCAGGCGAACGTGCGCATCATCGAGGCCACCGCGAAGCACGCGAACGTCCCGATGGACAAGGTCTACGTGAACGTGAACCGGTTCGGCAACACCTCGTCCGCCTCGATCGGCATCGCGCTCGACGAGGCCATCAGCGCCGGCCGCGTGCGCTCCGGAGACACCGTGCTCCTCTGCGCCTTCGGCGCCGGCTTCACCTGGGGATCCATGGTGGTGCGCCTGTGACCGAGTACGCACTCGTATTTCCCGGCCAGGGCTCGCAGAAGCCGGGCATGGCGCAGGACCTCGTGGCCGCCTTCCCGGTGGCAGCGGAGACCTTCCGCGTCGCCGACGCCGCGCTCGGGTTCCCGCTCTCGACGCTCTGCTTCGAGGGCCCGGCCGAGACCCTGATGGAGACGCACAACGCCCAGCCGGCGCTGCTGACGCACGGCGTGGCGGTGTGGCGCATCCTCACCGCGCACCTCGGCGCCCGCGTCTGCTGCGCGGCGGGGCACTCGCTGGGCGAGTTCACGGCGCACGTGGCGGCCGGCACCCTCGACTTCGAGACCGCCGTGCAGCTCGTGCGCACGCGCGGTGAGCTGATGCAGGCCGCCGGCGTCGAGCGCCCCGGGGCGATGGCCGCGATCCTCGGCGACATCGACGTGCGGGTGCGCGAACTCTGCGAGCAGGCCTCGCGCGAGGCCGGCGCCGTGGTGCCGGCGAACTTCAACTCACCCGGCCAGGTGGTGGTCTCGGGTGAGGTGGCCGGCGTGGAGCGCCTGATCGAGCTGGCGAAGGAGCATGGCGCGCGGAAGTGCATGCGCCTGCACGTGAGCGGGGCGTTCCACTCGCCGCTGATGGACGCCGCGCGGCCGGGCTGGGACGCGGCACTGGCGGGCGCGCCGATGCACAACGCCACCGTCCCGGTGTATGCGAACGTGACCGGCCGGCAGGTGATGATCGCGAAGCAATCGCGCCGGCTCCTCGGCGCGCAGCTGACGTCGCCGGTCCGCTGGACCGAGACGATCCGGAACATCGTCGAGGACTTTCCGGGGATCACCTTCATCGAGCTCGGTCCGGGCCACGTCCTCAGCGGACTCATCCGTAAGATCTCTCCCGAGTCCGTCGTGCTGCCCGCCGGGACCGCCGCGCACCTCGACGCCATCCTTTCGCCACAGGCAGCCTGATGCAGATCGACTTGAGCGGGAAGGTGGCCCTCGTCACGGGGAGCACGCGCGGCATCGGGCGTGCGATCGCCGAGACCCTCGCCGGCGCCGGGGCGCGCGTGGCCGTCGTCGGCCGCGACCTGCCGCGCGCCGAGGCCGCCGCCGCGGAGATCGGGCACGGCGCCCGCGGGTTCGCCTGCGACGTGAGCGAGGTGGCGCAGGTGACCGCGCTCGTGGCCGATGTGGAGGCCGCCTTCGGCACCCTCGACATCCTCGTGAACAACGCCGGCCTCACGAAGGACAACGTCATCATGCGCCTCAAGGACGAGGACTGGGACGCGGTGCTCGATGCCAACCTGCGCGGCGCGTTCGCGAGCATCCGCGCGGCCTCGCGCGGCATGATGAAGCGGCGCAGCGGGCGGATCATCAACATCAGCAGCGTCGTGGGCGTGATCGGCAACCGCGGGCAGGCCAACTATGCCGCCAGCAAGGCGGGGCTGATCGGGCTCACGAAGTCGGTCGCCAAGGAGCTGGCCTCGCGCAACATCCTCTGCAACGCCGTCGCCCCGGGCTTCATCGCCACCGACATGACGGCGGCGCTCGGCGACGACCAGCGGAAGGCCCTCGAGGGGCAGATTCCGCTGGAGCGGCTGGGCAGCCCCGCCGACATCGCGTCGGCGGTGGCGTTCCTGGCCTCGGACCATGCCGCCTACATCACCGGGCAGGTGCTCGTGGTGGATGGCGGCATGGTGATGTAACGTTCGACCCACGGGCCGCGCACCGGCCCCGACTGACCCACCCACGCATCAACCAGCGCACGGAGCGGAAATGGCGGACCATACGGAGAAGGTGAAGACCATCATCGAGCGCGAACTCGGCGTCGAGCGCGACAAGCTCACGAACGAGGCGAGCTTCATCGAGGATCTCGGGGCGGACAGCCTGGACATCGTCGAGCTCGTGATGGAGTTCGAGAAGGAATTCGACATCGACATCCCGGACGAGGATGCCGAGAAGCTCCGCACGGTCGGTGATGCGCTCGGCTACCTGAATTCCAAGGTGCAGGGCTGATGAGGTCTCGTCGGGTCGTCGTCACCGGGCTCGGGTGCCTCACGGCCGTCGGCAACGACGTGGCGACGACCTGGGAGGCGCTCCGCGCCGGCAGGAGCGGCGGGGGGCCGATCACGCGCTTCGACGCCGAGAAGTTCTCCACCCGGTTCGCGAACGAGGTGAAGGCGTTCGACGTCTCGCAGTACATGGACCGCAAGGAGGCGAAGCGCGCGGACCTCTACACCCAGTACGCGGTGGCGGCCTCGGTGCAGGCGATGCGCGACGCCGGCCTCGCCGAGGGCGGCTTCGATCCCGACCGCTGCGGCGTGATCATCGGCAGCGGCATCGGCGGCCTGAAGACGATGGAGGACCAGCACACGAACTACGTGACCGCCGGCCCGAAGCGCATCTCGCCGTTCTTCGTCCCGATGTACATCGTCGACATCGCCGCCGGCGTGGTGTCGATGCAGTTCAACTGCCGCGGCCCGAACTTCGCCACCGTCTCGGCGTGTGCCACCAGCGCCCACGCGATCGGCATGTCGATGCGCACGATCATGTACGGCGACGCCGACCTGATGCTCGCGGGCGGGTCGGAGGCGGCGGTGACACCGATGTCGGTGGGTGGCTTCGCCAGCATGGGGGCGCTCTCCAGCAACAACGACGACTTCATGCACGCGTCGCGCCCGTTCGACGCCACCCGCGACGGCTTCGTGCTCGGCGAGGGGGCCGGCGTGGTGTTGCTCGAGGAGCTCGAGCATGCGAGGCGCCGCGGGGCGCACATCTATGGCGAGGTGGTGGGCTACGGTGCCACCGGCGACGCCCACAGCCTCACCGGCCAGCCGGATGCCCACGAGGGCCTCCAGCGCTCGATGAAGCTGGCGCTGAAGGATGCGGGGCTGACCACCGCCGACGTGCAGTACATCAACGCCCACGGAACTTCCACGCCGCTCAACGATTCAAATGAGTGCCGGGCGATCCGGGCCGTCTTCGGTGCCCATGCCGATGCGCTGAGCGTGAGCTCGACGAAGTCGGCCACCGGGCACATGCTTGGCGCGGCCGGGGCGGTGGAGTTCATTGCCTGCACCCTGGCCATCCGCGACGGCATCATCCCGCCGACGATCAACTACACCACCCCCGATCCCGAGTGCGACCTGGACGTGACGCCGAACACGGCGACGGTACGCCCGGTCGAGGTGGCGGTGAGCAACAGTTCGGGTTTCGGTGGCCACAACGTGTCCATCGCGGTCCGACGATTCCAGGAGTAGTTCCTGCATGATGGCCGTGCCCGCAGTCTCCCCCGACCGCTTGCGCGATCCCGCGCTGGTCCCGATCGCGGAGAAGGTGCGCCGCGGCGAGCGACTGACGGGCGCGGATGCCATCACGCTGTACCGGACGCCCGACCTGCTCGGCCTCGGCCACCTGGCGGACGCGGCCAACCGCGCGCGCCACGGCGACGTGGTCACGTTCGCGTCCAACCAGCACATCAACCCGACCAACATCTGCGTGCTGCGGAAGACCTGCGTCTTCTGCGGCTACGCACGGCTGCCGAAGGAGGAGGGCGCATACCGCTATTCGCTCGAGCAGGTGCTCGGGGAGGCGGCCCAGGCCACCGACAGCATGACCCGCGAGTTCCACATCGTCGGCGGGCTCGACATGCAGGCCGGGCTGGAGTACTACACCACGATGTTCCGCGCGCTCAAGGCGGCACATCCGCAGGTGCACATCAAGGCACTCACGGCGGTCGAGATCGCGCACATCGCACGGATCGAGAAGCGGTCGTGGACCGAGGTGCTGGTGGCGCTGCGCGAGGCCGGGCTGGACACCATGCCCGGCGGCGGTGCCGAGACGTTCAGCGCCGCCGTGCGCGACGTCATCGCCGACAAGAAGCTGGGTGGCGCGGACTACATCGGGGTGCACCGCGCGGCGCACCAGCTCGGGATCCGCACGAACTGCACGATGCTGTACGGGCACATCGAGTCGACCGAGGACCGCGTCGAGCACCTGGCGATGCTCCGGGCCCTCCAGGATGAGACCGGCGGCTTCCTCGCCTTCATCCCGCTCGCCTACCACCCGGACGACAACGAGCTGGGCGCCACGCTCGGCCGGCAGGGCAGCGGCACCACCGGGTTCGACGACCTGCGCAACCTCGCCGTCGGCCGGCTTTTCCTGGACAACATCGCACACATCAAGTCGCACTGGATCATGGTGTCGCCGTCGCTCACCCAGGTCTCGCTGGCGTTCGGCGTCAACGACATCGAGGGGACCGTGGTGCGGGAGAAGATCTATCACGCCGTCGGGGCGCAGACCCAGCAGGGCATGTCGCTGGAGGAGCTGCTGCGGCTGATCCGCGGCGCCGGAAAGCAGCCGGCGGAGCGGGACTCGTTCTACCGCGTGCTGCGCACGTTCGAGCCCGCCGCGACGGACGCCATCGGCGCGGCGGCCTGAGATGCTGCGCGTCGGCCGCATCCAGTACATCAACACCTACCCGGTGTACGGCGCCGTCGATCGCGGGCTCGTGCCGCTCGACGCCACGATGGTGGACGGGGTGCCGACCGCGCTGAACGCGATGATGTACGACGGCTCGATCGACGTCAGCGTCATCAGCGCCGTGGAGTACGCGATGCACGCCGAGCGCTACCTGCTGCTGCCCGACCTCGCGATCACCAGCGACGGGCCGGTGCGCAGCGTGATGCTCTTCAGCAAGCGCCCGGTGTCGGACCTCGGCGGCCGCACCGTGCTCGTGTCGCGGAGCAGCATGACGTCGGTGGAGCTGCTCGCACTCCTCTTCCGCGAGCGCTGGGGCGTGGAGCCGGTGCTGGTGCCCTCCGATGCCGAGAGCGCGGACTTTGCCCACTTCGGCGCCGAGGAGCACGAGGCGCGGCTGGTGATCGGTGACGCGGCGCTGCTGCTCTCGTCGGGCACCCACCCCGCCAGCCGCGCGTACCCGTTCCATGTGGACCTGGGCCTCGAGTGGAAGGAGTGGACGGGGCTGCCGTTCGTGTTCGCCGTCTGGGTCGCGCAGCGGACCGTTCCGGTGGCCGCGGCGCTGGCCGTGCACGCGGCGCTGATCGAGTCCCGTGACTGGGGCGTCGCGCACCTCCCGGTGCTGGCGGAGCAGGCCGCCGTCACCACCGGCGTCCCGCGGGACACCTGCCTCGCGTACTTCGCGGGCCTCGACTACCGGCTGTCCCTCCCGCACCTGCGGGGCCTGACCGAGTTCTATCGCCGCCTCGATGCCATCGGTCGCGTGCCGGCGCGTCCGCTCGTCTTTCTCTCTGCGGCCTGAGGGCCCCATGCGCGATCTCCTCGACTTCTACACCAACGCCCCGCTGCTCGACCTCGGCCTCGAGGCCGACCGGATCCGCGAGCGCCTGCACCCCGAGGGCGTGGTCACGTACATCGTCGACCGCAACATCAACTACACGAACGTCTGTGTGGCCGACTGCGGGTTCTGCGCCTTCTACCGGCGCCCGAAGCACCACGAGGGCTACACGCTCTCGTTCGAGGAGATCGGCCTGAAGATCGAGGAGACGAAGGCGCTCGGCGGCGTCCAGATCCTCATCCAGGGCGGGCACAACCCCTACATCCCGTTCGAGTGGTACCTCGACCTCCTGCGCTATATCAAGCGGAACCACCCGATCCATGTGCACGGCTTCAGCCCGAGCGAGGTGGACTTCTTCGCCACGCTCTTCCGCATGGAACCGCGTGACGTGATCCGCGAGCTCAAGTCGGCTGGCCTCGACTCGATTCCCGGCGGCGGCGGCGAGATCCTCGTGCAGCGCGTGCGGGACTACGCGGCACCGAAGAAGGCGGGGGCGGATCGCTGGCTCGACATGATGGAGATCGCCCACCAGGAGGGCATGAAGACCTCGGTGACGATGATGTACGGCCTGGGCGAGACGCTCGCCGAGCGCCTCGAGCACCTCGAGCGCGTGCGCGCACTGCAGGCCCGCACCGGCGGCTTCACCGCCTTCATCACCTGGCCGCTGCAGCCGGAGAACACCCCGGAGTTCTCGCACATGCAGAAGACCGACGCCACCGAGTACCTGCGCACCGTCGCCATCAGCCGCATCGTGCTCGACAACGTGCCGAACCTGCAGAGCAGCTGGGTCACGATGGGGATGAAGGTGGGCCAGATGGCCCTCCGATTCGGCTGCAACGACTTCGGCTCGCTGATGATCGAGGAGAACGTCGTCTCGGCCGCGAACACCACCTACAGCACCACCACGGCCGAGCTCGAGCGCCTCATCCACGACGCGGGCTTCACCGCCTCGCGGCGGCGGCAGGACTACTCACTGCTGCCGACCGCGCCAGAAGCCGCTGCCGCCGCCTGACCGCGCCACACCACCGCCGTCCGTCATCGTCCCCGACACTCCCGCTCATGCCGCCCGTCCGGTTCCAGCCCTCCGCCCGCAAGGCCATCGACTTCGCGATGGTCGAGATGGAGCGCGTCGGTGATCCCGTGCTCACCTCGCTGCACCTGCTCCTCGGCCTGCTCGAGCCGGCAGCGGACGGCTCGATGGCGGCGCTGCGGCTGCTGGGCGTGAACCCGGCGGCGCTGCAACTCGATGCGCGCCGCGACATCCACCTTGCCCGCACCGGCGCGCTGCCGCCGGAGGTCGACGAGGCCCCCGAACTGTTGCTCGAGCGCGCAGGGCGCATCTCGGAGCAGTGCGGGGCGAACGACATCTCCGACGCCGACATGCTGATGGCCGCGGCGCAGGACCAGCGCACCTGGGCCGGCAGGCTGCTGGCGGCATCCGGGGTGACCCCGCCGCTCCTCTGGGGTGTCTTTCCCGAGGCACGTGGGGTGCTCCGCCAGCCCGGCGCCCCGGATCCGCTGTCCGGCATCGAGATCCTCGACGTCACGTTCCCGCCGGCGTTCACGCCGGCGCTCCCGGTCCGCACCGGCATCGGATATGACTCGCACCGCTTCGGCATCGGCGGGCCGATGGTGCTCGGCGGGATCGAGATCCCGGGTGACATCAAGCTCGTCGGGCACTCCGACGCCGATGCGGTCTGCCATGCCCTCACCGATGCCGTGCTCGGCGCTGCCGGCGCGGGGGACATCGGCGAGCTGTTCCCCGACACCGATCCGGCGAACCGCGGCCGCAACTCGATCGAGATGCTGCGCCTGGCGTGCGCGAGCGCCGAACAGCGCGGCTGGCGCGTGGCCCAGGTCGACGTGACGGTGATCGTGGAGCGCCCCAAGCTGCTGCCCTACCGGGATGCGATGCGGGCGTCGCTGGCGCACGCGCTGGGCCTGCCGGGTGAGAGTGTGAGCGTGAAGGCGAAGACCAACGAGGGGATGGGGTGGGTCGGCCGCGGCGAAGGGCTCGCGTGCATGGCCGTGGCGACGCTCATCCCGGTCCGCACCGCGAACTGAGCCGGCGTGGAGGCATTGCTGCAGTGGCTGGCGTCGCTCCCGCCGCTGGCGCTGTACCTCGCGCTGGCGGTCACCGCGGCCGCCGAGAACGTCTTTCCGCCGCTGCCGGCTGACACGGTCGTCGGCGTCGGCAGCTTCCTTGCGGCGCGCGGCAGTGGCTCGCTGGTGGGTGCCGCAGTCTCGATCTGGGCCGGCAACCTGCTCGGCGCCGT
Source organism: Gemmatimonadaceae bacterium (assembly GCA_020851035.1). Taxonomy (NCBI): domain Bacteria; kingdom Pseudomonadati; phylum Gemmatimonadota; class Gemmatimonadia; order Gemmatimonadales; family Gemmatimonadaceae; species Gemmatimonadaceae bacterium. The sequence goes on from JADZDM010000016.1 coordinate 11,059, forward strand.
CGGCATGTACCTGGTGGGCCGTCGCTACGGCAGCGGAGCGCTGATGAAGCGCCTGGGCGGCGCCGACGCCGAGGCGCGGGTGGCGGCGCTGTATGCGCGGTATGGCATCTGGGCGCTCTTCGTGAGCCGGTTCCTGCCGGGCGTGCGCGCTATCGTGCCGCCGTTCGCCGGTGCCTTGCGCATCCCGCTGGCACAGGCGCTGCCGGTGATGGCGGTGGCGTCCGCGATCTGGTACGGCACCATCGCCTGGCTCGGCTTCCGGTTCGGGCAGAACGTGGACCAGCTACAGGCACTCATCGGCCGGGCCACGCGCACCTCGGGCCTCATCGCCGTGGCCATCGTGGCGGTCGCCGTGGCCGTGATCTGGTGGCGTCGCCGCGCCGCGGGCCGGCCATGACGGCCACCCAGCACCCGCTGCGGTACGCGGACGCGTGGCTCGACGCCCTCACGCTGGAACAGGGCTCGTCGCCGCGCACGATCGAGGCGTACTCCGGAGACCTCCACCGCCTCCACGAGTACCTCGAGACGAAGGGTGGACCACCCCCGGACCAGATCGACGCCCGCATGCTCCGGGGCTTCATCCACCATCTCGTGGACCTGGGCCTGGCGCCGGCGTCGGTGAGCCGGATGGTGAGTGCGGTGCGCGGCTTCTACAAGTTCCTCGTGGGCGAGTCCTACATCACGCACGACCCGAGCGGACAGCTCGAGACACCGAAGAAGTGGCGCACGCTGCCGGACGTGCTCTCGCCGGATGAGGTGGACCGGATCATCGGCGCGATCTCGCTGGACGAGCGCCTGGCGTTCCGGGACCGCGCCCTGCTCGAGGTGGCGTACGGGGCAGGGCTGCGCGTGAGCGAGTGGATCTCGCTCGGCATCGGCGACGTGCACATCGACGAGCGCATCGTGCGCGTGACCGGGAAGGGCAACAAGCAGCGGCTGGTGCCGATCGGGCGTCGCGCGCTGACGGCAGTGGCGATCTACATGCGCGAGCTGCGGCCATCGCTGGTGCACGGAGCGCCCACCGCCACGCTCTTCGTCAATGCGCGCGGCGGCCCGCTCTCGCGCATGGGCGCGTGGAAGCTGCTGCGGAAGTACGTCGACGCGGCGGGGATCACGACCCATGTCACGCCGCACACCTTGCGCCATTCCTTCGCGACGCATCTGTTGGAGGGCGGCGCCGACCTCCGGGCCGTGCAGGACATGCTCGGCCACGCCGACATCGCCACCACCCAGCTCTACACGCACGTGGACCGGAGCTACCTCCAGCAGGTCCACCGCCAGTTCCATCCGCGCGCATGATCCTCGTCATCGACAACTACGACTCGTTCACCTGGAACCTCGTGCAGTACTTCGGCGAGATGGGTGAGGTGCCCGACGTGCGGCGGAACGACGCGCTGACGGTGGACGAGGTCGGCGCGCTGCAGCCCGAGGCGATCATCCTCTCACCCGGCCCCTGCACGCCGGCCGAGGCCGGCATCACGGTGCCGGTGATCCAGCGATGGGGGGCGTCGATCCCCATCCTCGGCGTCTGCCTCGGCCACCAGGCGATCGGCGAGGCGTATGGTGGCCGTGTGGTGCGCGCCGACCGGGTCATGCATGGGAAGACGTCCGATCTCGTGCATGACGGCACGGACCTGTTCGCGGGCCTGCCGTCGCCGCTGCGGGTGATGCGGTACCACTCGCTGGTGGTGGAGCCGGCCACGCTGCCGGCCACCCTCGAGGTCACGGCCCGCGCCACCGACTCGGCGACGGAGATCCACGCGCTTCGACACCGCCACCATCCGGTCTGGGGTGTCCAGTTCCACCCGGAATCGGTGCTGACGCAGGAGGGCAAGGCGCTGCTGCGCAACTTCCTGGCGCTGGCCCGCGCCGGCTCGGCGAACCCATCCGTTCCGCGCGCCTGATCGGTCGTCCCCGAAGGCGAATGCAGCAGGTATGTCTCGCGCTCGTCGCTGCCATTGCCATTGCGGTTGAAGGGTCTACGTTACTGGAATGATTCTTGCCGCTAGCGATCCGACGAGGGGTCTCGCGTGAGGGTACTCGCGATCATTCCTGCCCGACGTGGCGCGACGCGGCTGCATGACAAGCCGTTGCGGTTGCTGGGTGGGTCTCCTCTCGTCGTGCGTGTCTGGGAGCGTGTCGTCGGTCTCGACGTCGCCCAGCGTACGGTCGTCGCCACCGATGATGCCGAGATCGTGGAGATCATCGAGCGAGCCGGCGGCACCGCGGTTCTGACCCGCGCCGACCATGCGTCCGGCACCGATCGGGTGGCCGAGGTCGCGGCACGGCCGGAATTCGCCGACGCCGACGTGATCCTCAATATTCAGGGCGACGAGCCCTTCATTGACGAGCTCGCTGTTCGTGGTGCGGTTCAGGTCGTCGTGAGCGGTGCGGCGCCCATCGGGACCGCCGCCGTGCCCGTGGCGCCGGATGCCCTCGGGCGCCCGGACTGCGTGAAGGTCGTCTGCGCGGACGACGGCCGGGCGCTCTACTTCTCGCGCGCCCCGATCCCGTTCCTGCGCGATGCCTCGGACGCCAGCGTGCTCGCCCCGCTCGTCCGCCAGCACCTTGGCATCTACGCCTACACCCGCGATGCGCTCCGGCGCTGGGTGGCGCTCCCGCTGCACCCGCTCGAGCAGGTCGAGCGACTCGAACAACTGCGCCCGCTCGCGGCCGGCATCCCGATCGGGGTGGCGAGCGCCGCGCCGGTGCCCGTCGGTGGCATCGACACCGAGGACGACCTGGTGCGCGCCAATGCGCACTGGGATTCCATTCACGCCGTACGGAGCCCCGCATGAGCGCGCTCGCACAACCGCAGCAGCCCACCAAGTTCATCTTCGTGACCGGCGGTGTCGTCTCCTCGCTGGGCAAGGGCATTGCGGCGGCGTCGCTGGGGCGGCTGCTGGTGGCGCGCGGGTTGCGCGTCACGATGATGAAGTTCGACCCGTACCTGAACGTCGATCCCGGGACCATGTCGCCGTTCCAGCACGGCGAGGTGTTCGTCACCAAGGATGGCGCCGAGACGGACCTCGACCTCGGGCACTACGAGCGGTTCCTCGACCGGTCGCTGAGCCAGGCCAACAACATCACCACCGGCCGCATCTACTCGAACGTCATCAACAAGGAACGCCGCGGCGAGTACCTCGGCTCCACGGTGCAGGTGATCCCGCACATCACCGACGAGATCAAGGGCGCCATCAAGCGCATCGCGCCGGACAACGACGTCGTGATCTGCGAGATCGGCGGCACGGTCGGCGACATCGAGTCGCTGCCGTTCCTCGAGGCCATCCGCCAGTTCCGCACCGAGGTGGGGAAGGCGAACGCGATGTTCGTGCACCTCACCCTCGTGCCGTACATCGCGGCCGCGGGCGAGGTGAAGACCAAGCCCACCCAGCACTCCGTGCGCGAGCTGATGGAGATCGGCATCCAGCCCGACTTCCTCATCTGCCGCACCGAGCGCCCCCTCGGCGACGACACCAAGCGGAAGATCGCGCTCTTCTGCAACGTCGACTTCGGCAACGTGATCGAGAGCCGCGACGTGCCGACGATCTACCAGATTCCCCTGTCGTTCCGCGAGCAGGGCTTCGATGCCCGTGTCATGGCGCGCCTCGGCCTGCCGGAGGCGGCGGACCCGGACCTCGGCCAGTGGCGCGAGATCGTGCGCCGGATCACGAAGCCGGCGCAGCGCGTGCGCATCGCGGTCGTGGGCAAGTACACCGACTTCGTGGACAGCTACAAGAGCGTGCAGGAGTCGCTCATCCACGGCGGCATCGCGCACGATGCGGGCGTCGACATCGCCTGGCTCTCGAGCGACCGCTTCACGGACCACGAGACGGCGCGGGCCCTGCTCTCGGAGTACGACGGGCTGCTGGTGCCGGGCGGCTTCGGCGTGCGCGGCGTGGAGGGCATGGTCGAGGCCATCCGTGCCGCCCGCGAGCTCCGGATCCCGTTCTTCGGCATCTGCCTCGGCATGCAGGTCGCGATCATCGAGTTCGCGCGCCACGTCGCCGGCCTGCCGGAGAGCCACTCGTCGGAGTTCGCACCCGAGTGCGAGCATCGCGTGATCTCCTTGCTCGAGTCGCAGCAGGGCGTGAAGGACATGGGTGGCACGATGCGGCTGGGAGCCTACCCGTGCGTGCTGCAGCCCGGGTCGCGCGCGGCCACCGCCTACGGCGCCGCCGAGGTCAGCGAACGGCACCGGCACCGGTACGAGGTGAGCAACCAGTACCGCGACCTCTTCACCGAGAAGGGCATGGTGCTGAGCGGCCTCTCGCCCGACGGGTCGCTGGTCGAGATCATCGAGCTCGCCGACCACCCGTGGTTCGTGGGCTGCCAGTTCCACCCCGAGCTGCAGTCGCGTCCGACCCGCCCCCATGCGCTGTTCGCCGGCTTCATCGGCGCCTCGCTGCGCGAGCAGCGCGCGCGGGGCGTCGACAGCGGCGAGGCCTCGGCGGCGGTCTCCGGCAACTGAGGATCATGCACGACGCAATTCTGTTCCCACCTGATCGGCTCTTCCTGATCGCCGGCCCCTGCCAGGCTGAGGATGACGCGCTGAACCTGCGCGTCGCCGAGGTGCTGGCGCGCGTGGCCGAGCGCGTGCCCGGCGGCGTGATCTTCAAGGCGAGCTTCGACAAGGCGAACCGCTCGAACGCCGGCGCCACGCGGGGCCTCGGCCTCGACCGCGGCCTCGAGGCGCTCGCCACCGTGCGTCGCGAGACCGGCCTGCCGGTCCTCACCGACGTGCACCTGCCGGAGCAGTGCGCGCCGGCGGCCGAGGTCTGCGACGTGCTTCAGGTCCCCGCCTTCCTCTGCCGGCAGACCGACCTGCTCGAGGCCGCGGGCCGCACCGGTCGCCCGGTGAACATCAAGAAGGGGCAGTGGCTGCAGCCCGAGGGGATGACGGGCGCCGTCAGCAAGGTGCGCGCGGTGTCGCCGCATGGCGCGGCTGCACCACTCGCCGTCACCGAGCGCGGCACCTTCTTCGGCTACGGTGACCTCGTCGTGGACATGCGCAACTTCCCGCGGATGCGCGAGGCGACCGGCGTGCCGGTGATCTATGATGCCACGCACAGCGTGCAGCAGCCGGGCCGCGGGAACGGCGGCGCCAGCGGCGGCCTGCGCGAGTTCATCCCACCGCTGCTGTTCGCGGCGCTCGCGGCCGGCGCGCAGGGCCTCTTCATCGAGACGCACCCCGATCCCGACCATGCGCCGAGCGACGGCCCGAACATGGTGCCGTTGCGCGACTTGCCCGCACTCATCGACCGCGCCCTCGAGTCCTGGGCACTGGCGCGCCGATGATCGATCCCGCACTCGCGCGCCGCATCGCCCTCGTGGCCTTCGACGTGGACGGCACGCTCACCGACAATGGCGTCTACATCGGCGCCGGCACCGGGGGCGCGACGGGCGAGCGCCTCGAGCTGAAGCGCTTCGACATCCAGGACGGACTCGGCATCGTGATGCTGCGCCGGGCGGGGATCGTCGTGGCGTTCATCTCCGCGCGCCACTCCGAGGCGACCACGCTGCGTGCCGCGGAACTCGGCGTGACGCTGGTGCGGCAGGGGAAGGGGCTCCGCAAGGTGCCGGAGCTCCAGGCCATCGCCACCGCGCACGGCATCCCGCTCGGGGACATCGCCTTCATGGGCGACGACCTTGCCGACATCGCGGTGATGCAGCAGGTGGGGCTGGGCGTGGCGCCACGGAATGCGGTGGCCGAGGTCAGCGCGGTGGCCACCCTGCAGCTCACCCGCGAGGGTGGCCGTGGCGCGGTGCGCGAGTTCGCCGAGCTGCTGCTGCGGGCGCGCGGCGAGTGGGATCGCCTCGTGGCGGACTACGTCGCGGACAGTGCGCGGGTCGAGGCGGAGGTCGCGTGACGGAGACCGACCTCGTCGCCCGCGGCCTCCGCGTGCTGCGACTCGAGCGGGAGGCCATCGCGGCCGTCGAGTCGCGGCTGGATGCGCGCTTCGCCCATGCCGTGCTGCTGATCGCGAAGTCACGCGGACGCGTGATCGTGGCCGGCGTCGGCAAGTCGGGGCTGATCGGCCGGAAGATCGCGGCGACGCTGACCTCCACCGGCACGCCGGCAACGTTCCTGCACCCGGTGGAGAGTGTCCACGGCGACCTCGGCATCGTGGGCCCGGAGGACGTCGCGATCCTGCTGTCGAAGAGCGGCGAGACGTCGGAGATGCTGCCGCTCCTGCAGGAGCTGAAGCGACTCGGCGTCGGCGTCATCGCGATCACCGGCGACGTGCGCTCCACGCTCGGGCGTGCCGCCGATGCGGTGCTCGATGCCGGTGTGCTGGAGGAGGCCTGCCCGCACGACCTGGCACCCACCACCAGCACGACGGCAGCGCTGGCGCTGGGTGATGCGCTCGCCGTCGCGCTGCTCGAGCACAAGGGCTTCCGGCGCGAGGATTTCGCGCGGCTGCATCCCGGCGGCGCGCTCGGCAGGAAGCTGCTCACCACCGTGGCCGAGGTGATGGAGGACGAACATCTTCCGGTGTTGCCGGTAACAGCCACCATGCGTGAAGCCATCCTCCCCCTCGCCGAGCGTCGCGGCCTCGTGGTGCTCAGCACCGGTGACGGCGCGGTGAGCGGCGTGGTGACGGCAGGCGACCTTGCCCGCCTGCTCGAGCGGAGCGGCGACCCCTTCGCGGTGCCCGTGGCCGACGTCATGACGCGCACGCCGCGCACCGCGCGGTCGGACGAACTGGCCAGCGGCGTGGTCTTCCGCATGGAGCGCTTCGGCATCATGGCGATGCCGGTGCTGGGCCCGGACGACCGGCTCGCCGGCATCGTGCACCTGCACGACCTGCTGCGCGCGGGGGTGGCATGATGCGGCGCGTGGCGTGCGGCGGTGTCCTGGCACTGGCAGTGCTGGCCGGCTGCCAGAAGCCGACCGGCGCTGCGCCGGCGCGCGTGGCCACCACCGCCGATTCCGCCGACCAGGTGATGTTCGGGATGAACATGATCCTCACCGACCGCGGCGTGCAGCGCGCCGAGCTGAAGGCCGACACCGGCTACTTCTTCGACGAGAACACGCGGTTCGAGCTGCGGATGGTGAACACCACGTTCTTCAACAAGGACGGCAGCCGCAGCGGCGTGCTCACCTCGAGGCGCGGCACCTACAACACGCGCGCCAACGTCATGGAGGCGCGCCAGAACGTCGTCATCATCGGCGCCGACGGCAAGCGGCTCACCTCCCCCATGGTGCGCTTCGAGCAGTTCCGCAACACGATCGTCTCGGACAGCCCGTTCGTGCTGGTGGAAGGGGAGCGGCGGCTCGAGGGCATCGGCTTCGAGAGCGACCCGCAGATGCTGAACGTCAAGGTGCGCCAGCTCTCGCGTGGCACCGGCGTCCGCATCGTGCTGCCCTCGGGCCCGGGTGCTGCGCCGACGTTCCAGTCGGACTCCGCAGCCCGCACGCCGTCGCCGGCCGCTGCGGCTCCCACCGCCACCAAGGTGAAGCAGTGATCCGCGGCGCCGCCATCGCGCGGACCATCGGCGTGGCGCTGCTGCTGGCGCCGGCACTCGCGCCGTCGCTGCGCGCGCAGGCACCCGGCGGCCGCTGCAACATCGAGCTCACGCCGGCCAATGATTCCCTGCGCCTCACCACCACCGCCTCCACGCCGAATGGGCCGCGCAACGTCTTCGTCGGCGGTCGGGTGCTCGCGAAGTGCATCAACCAGGACGTGCGCCTCCTGGCTGACAGCGCCGAGTGGTACCAGCAGGCGCAGGTGCTCTACCTGATCGGGAACGTCCGGTACAGCGAGCCGCGCGCACGCGTGAGCAGCGACCTGATGACCTACTTCCAGGCGGACGAGCGCCTGCTCGCCACCGGCAGCGTGGAGGCGACGCTGCCGAGCGGCTCGGTGATGCGCGGACCGCAGGCGACGTACTTCCGCGCGGTGCGCGGCCTGCGGCCGGCGGCACGGCTGGAGGCGGTGCAGCGTCCACGGCTGTGGCTTTCGCAACGCGACTCGGTGGGGAAGAGCACGGAGCCGGTGCAGGTGACCGCCAACCAGATCACGACCGACAACGATTCGCTCGTCTACGCCGGCGGCCAGGTGGAGATCACGCGCAGTGACCTCGATGCGCGCAGTGACTCGGCCTTCCTCGACAGCGGGCACGAGCTGGCGCGCCTCATGATCAAGCCGGTGATCATCGGCAAGGGCGAGCGTGGCTACACGCTGCGCGGCCGGCAGGTGGAGCTCTACACCCGCAACCGCGTGGTGCAGCGCGTGCTGGCGCAGGCCGAGGCGCGGGTGACCAGCGAGGACCTCCTGCTCACGTCGGACACGATCGACCTGCGTGTGGACCGGAACCGGGCGCAGGCCGCCTTCATCTGGGGCGCTTCCCGCGCGCGCGCCGTGTCACCCGACCGCGACCTCATCGCCGACTCCATGGCCGTGCGGATGCCCGACCAGCAGCTGCGCGAGGTGCGGGCCTTCCGCCATGCCGTCGCGACCACGATGCCCGACACCGCCACCGTCCGATCCGGCGAGAAGGACTGGCTGAAGGGAGACACGATCCTGGCCTTCTTCGACTCCACCGCGCGGACCGCGCCGGCGCGCGCGGCCGGCGCCGCCCCGGCACCGACCGCGGATTCCGCGCGCAAGCCACAGCTGCGGGAGATGCAGGCGATCGGCCGGGCGAGCGCGCGCTATCAGGTCGCTGCCGAGGGTGGCACACCCGAGCGGCCGGGCATCAACTATTCGCGCGGCGATCGCATCAGTGTCGTGATGGATTCCGGCGGGGTGTCCCGCGTCCAGATCGATGAGCATGCCGTCGGCGTCTATCTCGAGCCGATCCGGGACTCGCTCACCGTGCCGCGTGCCCCCGCCGACAGCGCGTCGCCACCCGCGCCGGCGCAACCGCCTGCACCGACGGCTCCCGCCACCCGGCCGGCGAGCCGGCCGCCGGTGGTGCCACCACGCTCGAGCCAGGGCCGCCCGTGATCGATACGCCGACCTCCGGCCCGCCCGACGACGAACTGCCGCCGCGACTGCGCGCGATCGTGGAGCATTTCGCCCCACACGACCGCGGGCCAGTGATGGCCATGCATGCACTCATCGCAGCCGCCGATGACGCCGGCTTCGCGCGCTTCGGCGAGGTGGCCCGGATCTACCGCGAGGACTACCTGCTGCTCGAACGCGCGAGTGGCCGGGATGCCGACCGGGCGGCCGAGACGCTGAGCCTGGACCAGGTGCGTGCGCACCTGAAGGACACGCTCCTGCCACGGCTGCGCGCCGATGACGTGATCGCGCTGCCGGCGGGCGGGGTCGAGGCGCCGGGGGCGAGGATCCAGATCCTCGGCGGCGTCTGGGCGCAGGTCAAGGATCGCCGCGAGAAGGTGACCGCCGAGTTCAAGCGGCGCACCACCGAGGTCGTCCGCGTGCAGACGGGCCGCGTGCCGGCGTTCACGCCGGTCACCCAGTCGAAGCTGACGAGCCGGCTCGAGGCGAAGTCGCTGGTCAAGACCTACAAGAAGCGCAGCGTGGTCAACGACGTGGCGCTGCACCTGCGCCAGGGCGAGATCGTCGGGCTCCTCGGCCCGAACGGCGCCGGCAAGACGACGACGTTCTACATGATCGTCGGGCTGATCCAGCCGCAGAGCGGGCAGATCCTGCTCGATGGCGCCGACATCACGTCGATGCCGATGTACAAGCGTGCCCGCAACGGCATCGGCTACCTCTCGCAGGAACCGTCGATCTTCCGCAAGCTGACCGTGGAGGAGAACATCCTCGCGATCCTCGAGACCCTGCCGATCAACAAGGCGGAGAAGGCGGCCCGGCTGGAGCGGCTTCTTGACGAGCTCAGCATCAAGCATCTGCGGAAGAGCAAGGCCTATGCGCTGTCCGGCGGTGAGCGGCGGCGGCTCGAGATCACCCGGGCCCTCGTGACCGAGCCCAAGTTCATGATGCTGGACGAGCCCTTCGCGGGCGTCGATCCGATCGCCGTGCACGACATCCAGACCATCGTGGCCGGGTTGCGTCACCGCGGGATAGGCGTCCTCATCTCGGACCACAACGTGGAGCAGACGCTCGACATCGTGGACCGGGCCTACATCATGTTCGACGGCCAGGTCAAGGTGTCGGGGACCGTGCGCGAACTGGTCTTCGACGATACGGTCGCCGAGCTGTACCTCGGCCCCACGCTGGCGGCGCGCCTTCGTGAGCGCTTCGCCCGCGACGAAATCCGGCTGGGAGAACAGTGACGATGCCTGGCATGCGCGACGTGGCGCGAGCGGGAGGCCTGCGATGAGCGGCTACAAGACGGGGCTCAGCCAGAGCACGTCGATGCGGCAGGAGATGAAGGTCAATCCACGCCTCTACCAGGCGATGGACCTTCTCTACATGCCCCTGCTCGACCTGCAGCAGCACTTGCAGCAGGAGCTGCTGATCAACCCGTTCCTGGAGCTCGTCCCGGAAGACGAGGACAGCGCGGAAGGGGAGGAGGCCATCGAGGTCGCGACGCCGGAGGAGCAAAAGGCCGACAACACCGATGAGATGGACTGGCAGAAGATCCTCGAGGACGGCTTCGAGACCGGGGGCCGCAAGGAGGAATTCGAGGAGCGCGAGTACATCGAGCCGGTGACGGTGATGGCGCGCGACCTCACGGACCACCTGCGCGACCAGGTCCAGATGCTCGAGCTCGATCCCCGGCAGGAATTCCTCGCGGATGAGTTCGTTGGCAACATCAACGAGGATGGCTACCTCGGCTGTGAGCTTGGCGACATCCTCACCGGCGTCAACAGTGCCGTCCGCAAGGCCGCAGAAGCCGTCGGCCGCGACGATGCCGAGCTGCCCTGGTTCACCATCGAGGAAGTCGAGGCGATGCTGCCGATCATCCAGCAGCTCGACCCGCCGGGCGTCGGCGCGAGGAACCTGCGCGAATGCCTCCTCCTCCAGCTGGCCATGGAGGACAAGGCCGGCAGTGTGGCCTACGCCCTCGTGCGTGACGGCTTCGACGAGCTGATCGGCCACCGGTGGAGCGAGCTCGCCAAGCGCTTCGGCATCCCGGTGTCGGAGGTGCAGGACGTGGCCGACCAGATCGCGAAGCTCGACCCCAAGCCGGGCCTCAAGTTCGCGCCGGACAACGAGCACTACATCATCCCCGACCTCGTCGTCGACAAGGTGGACGGCCGCTACGTCGTCTACCTCAACGACGGCAACCTGCCGCGCCTGAAGCTCAGCCGCACCTACCAGGACATCGCCCGCGACAAGAAGAAGTACGACGCCGAGAGCAAGGACTTCATCGCCAACAAGATGAATTCCGCGCACTGGATGATCCAGGCGATCGAGCAGCGCCGCCAGACCATGCTCAAGGTCATGAACTACATCGTCGAGCGGCAGCGCGACTACTTCGAGAAGGGCGTCCAGTACCTCAAGCCGCTGACCCTCCGCGAGGTGGCCGAGGTCATCGGGATGCACGAGTCGACCGTGAGCCGCGTCACCAACGAGAAGTTCGTGCAGACGCCGCGGGGCGTGCTGCCGCTCAAGTTCTTCTTCTCCTCGGGGCTCAGCACCACCGGAGGGGAGGACGTCTCGGCACGCGGCATCAAGGACCAGATCCAGAAGCTGGTGGAAGGCGAGGATCCGAAGAACCCGCTCACCGACCAGGCCATCGTCGCCATCCTGCAGGACC
>JADZDM010000017.1 GCA_020851035.1 Gemmatimonadaceae bacterium
CGTCCTTGCGCGCCGGAGATCACCACGCGCACCGACGTGAGCGATGCGAACTGCGCCGAGAGGGGCTGGCGCGACTGCGTCACGGTCAGCGTGTACGTCGCCGATGCCGACGCCTCGGACCAGCCGGTGAAGCGGAAGTCGCTGCGCGCGGTGGCGACGGCGGTCACGCTCCGTCCGCAATCCCCCGTGAGCGTGCCGGAGGACAGCGTCACCGTGCCGCCGTCGGCAGGCAGCGCGGCCAGCACCAGCGTGCACTGCGCCGTGAACTCCGGGGTGAGCGTGAGCGTGGGCGCGGTGAGGGTGAGCGTGTACGGCGTGGTGGTCGTGCCATCCGACCAGCTCCGGAACCGGAACCCGGAGTCGGGGCGTGCCTGCAGGCTCACCGCGCGGCCGCAGTCGCCGGTGAGTGCGCCGCTCACGAGCGTCGCCGCACCGCCGGGAGCTGTGCCAAGTGTGAGTGCACACTGCGGCACGGCCGCGAAGGTGGCCACGACCGAGCGATTCGTGGCGAGCGTGAAGCTCCACGGGTTCACGGTGCTGGCGGTGCCGCCCCCCTCGGTGAACGCGCTGAAACGATACAAGGGACTCGGAGTCGCCTGTACCGAAACGCTGCGCCCGCAGTCACCGCCGAGCGTCCCGCTGGTGAGGGCGACGGTGCCGCCGGTGGCGGGTGACGCACCGAGCGTGAGCGAGCACTGGGCGACGAACGCCGGCGTGAGCACCAGGGCCCTCGACGCGACGATGAAGGTGTAGGTGGCCGCGGTGGCACCATCAGACCAGCGATCGAAGCGATAGCCGGCCGCCGGCGTCGCGACGACGGTGACGCTGCGGCCACAGGCGCCGCTGGGCGTTCCGTCGGCGAAGGTCGCGGAGCCGCCGCTGGCCGCGAGGATCGTGACCGTGCAGTCAGGCTCGAAGGTCGCGACCGCCGACACGTTGCCGGTGAGGTTGCTCACCGTGCAGCGCGATGCCGAGCCGGCGCTGGCACAGACGCCGGCCCAGCCGGCGAAGACCGACCCCGCGAGCGGTGTGGCCGTGAGCGTGACGGCGGTGCTGCGCGCGTAGGTCCGCGCGCAGGTGCCGGCAGCGATACCGCTGGCGATGGCGCAGTTCATCCCCGCCTGGCCGCCGGTGGGCGGCACGGTCACCCCACCGAAGCCGGAGCCCCCTCCCCTAACGCGCAGGGTGTAGGTCTGCGCCTGCACGGCCGGGATCGCCAGCAGCATCGCCGCGGCAAGCGCGCACACCCGGGACAGCGGTGCGCGCCGCCGCAGCCGGTCCGGAAACGCCGCGACGGCGGCCAGGACGGCCGAGGGTCCTGCGGCGGTGCGGCTGGGTTGAGGTGGCATGGGTCACGCGCGGTGAGGTACGCCGCCATTCCGCCTGCCGGCGACGGCGAGACAGGACGCGGCGTAAACCAGATGTCCATGCATGAGCCGTGCGCGTCGCTTGCGGTCCATGCCCGTGTTTCCGCGGCGTCGCGGCCTTGCGTGTCCGCGCGGCGATGGGGCCCCGCCCTGGTGGGCGGATCCACGGCGGCAAAGAAACGGCAAACACTTGTCGTTGAACGTGTTACGTGCGAGCTATCGCGCTCCCGGCACCCGTCGCTTCAGGCGGTCCGGTCGCCGCTGCCGGCGCCGCATGTGCCGGACTGATCCGCGGGACCGCCCGATGAAAGGCAGAGTCCGCATCGGAGGGGGCGACCTGTTGCCTGAGCTCTGCAACCGGACGCTACAGGAATGGCCGAGTTTCCGGGGTGGTGTGAGTCGGAGCGGGTGCCGGCTACTGTCGGACCACCGACAGCGTGACTGCCGAGCTCGCGATGGCCGCGTACCCCTGCTCGCGACCACCCGTCGCCTCGACCACCGTCACGGCGAGGGGCGCCTCCACGTTCGCGACCTTGAACTCGAGCACCGCATCGCCGTTGGCCACGCCGCGGGTGCTGATGACGAAGGTGCTGGTGTCCGCCAGCGTCCGCCGCGTCAGGATCGCTGCCGTTCCCTTGGCCGCCGGCAGCGAGACGCCGGCGCCGACCACCAGCACCCGCATGGCGCCGACCGTGCCGCCGGTGGAGGAGAGCGACACGACGGCCGTGCCCGCCTTCACGACCGGCGGCGGCGGGGGTCCGATGATCGGTCCGTCGCCGCCGCTCCCGCAGCCGGCGAGCAGGGCGCTCCCGGCCAGCAGGGAGAACCGTGCGCGCATGGACCGCTTCGAGGGCTTCAGCATGTCGTCAGGGTCTCCGTGTGGGTGCGCCGGCGGTCGTCGGCTGACTGAGCGGCGTCGTCGCCTGCAAGATGCGCGAGGAGATGGCTGGTGTCAGCACCTGCTTCGTCCTGTCCAGGTGGGCGAGCAGGTCGCCGAGGTTGAAGACGCCGTCGCCGTTGCCGGTCTGGTCCAGCAGTTCGCGGTCCGCGAGTGACAGGCCGGTGCCAGTGAGCAGGTCCAGCGCCGCGACGTCGGCCGCGATCGACCGCACGGGGAGGAAGAGGGCTTTCACCTCGCGTCCGTCGCCCTCGCCCGGCGTGCAGGTGCCGCGGCCGCTGCAGACGCCCCGCCAGCCGATGAAGCCCGTGGTGGGCTCGGGTTCGGCCACCAGCAGTTCCGTGGCGGCCAGCACCACCGTGCACGCCGTCTCCGTGGTGCCGGTCACCAGGGCGCACACCGGGGTGCCGCCCGTCACGCGCGCCACGCGCCCCGCCGCGCCGGACACCACCACCCGCACCGCCGCCGTCGGCGCGAACAGGGCCGAGAGCGGCTGGTTCGACTGCGTGACCGTCAGCGTGTATGACGCCGCGGCCGACGCCTCGCTCCAGCCCGTGAACGCATAGCCGGTGTTCGGGCGTGCGAGCGCCGTCACGCTCCGGCCACAGTCACCCGTGAGCGTGCCGCTGGTCAGCGTTGCCGAGCCCCCCTCGACCGGCGCGGCCGTGAGCACCAGCGTGCACTGGGCCGCGAACTCCGGCGTGAGCGTGAGCGTGGTGGCGGTGAGCGTCAGGGTGTACGGGTTGGTCGACGTGCTGTCGGACCAGGCCTTGAAGCGGAAGCCCGAGGCCGGCGTGGCCTGCAGTGTCACGGCGCGTCCGCACGCACCTGCGAGCGTGCCTGCCGTGAGCGCCACTGTGCCACCGGTGCCGGTGCCCAGCGTGAGCGCACACTGCGGGATGAGCGCGAACGTCGCGGTCAGGCTGCGCGCCTCGGTCGTGACGGTGGTGGTGCGTGTGGCCTCGGTGTTGCCATCGGACCAGCTGGTGAAGCGGTACCCGGATGCCGGCGTCGCGACCACCGTCACCGTGCGACCGCAGTCGCCCGCTGCGCCACCCGTCGTGATCGCCGCCGTGCCGCCGGCGGTCGGCGTGGCGGCCACGCTGAACGCACACTGCTGCACGAACACCGGCAGCAGCGTGAGGGTGGTCTTCGTGAGCGTGAACGTGTAGGGCGTGGTGGTGGTGCTGTCGCTCCACCGGGCGAAGCGGTACCCGGTGCCGGCGGTGGCCTGCACCGTGACCGACCGCCCGCAGGCACCCGCCAGCGTGCCGCTGGTGAGCGTGGCCGTGCCGCCGGTGGCCGTGCCGAGCACCAGCGCACACTGGGGCACCGCCACGAAGGTGGCGACGATCGTCCGGTTCGTGGTCAGCGAAAGCGTGAAGGGATTGAGTGTGCTGACGTTCGTCGTGCCATCGGTGAACGCACCGAAAGTGTAGGTGGCGTTCGGCGTCGCGAGCATGGTGATGTTGCGCCCGCAGATGCCGGTGGCGCTGCCACCCGTGATCCGCACGGTGCCGCCGGTACCGGCGCTCAGCGTCAGCGTGCACTGCGGCTGTGCGAAGGTCGCCGTGAGTGTCTGTGCGGCAACCGTCACCGCCACCGTGCGCGACGCGGTGGTCACACCGTCGGACCAGGTGCGGAACTCGTAACCGCTGGCCGGCGTCGCGAGTGCCGTCACCGTGCGGCCGCAGTCACCGGTCGCGCTCCCCGACGACAGCGACACCGTGCCGCCCGCGGCCGGCGTGGCCGCGAGCGTGAGCGTGCACTGCGCCGTGAAGCTGGCGGTGAGGGTGAGCGTGGGCGCGGTGAGCACCACGGTGTATGGCGAGACGGTGGTGCCGTCGGACCAGCTCGCGAAGCGGAAGCCCGTGTTCGGCGTGGCCTGCACCGTGACGCTGCGGCCGCACACGCCGTTGGCGGCACCGCTGGTGATCGTCGCCGTGCCGCCCGCGCCAGCCGACAGCACGAGGGTGCACAACGGCTGCGCGAAGTTGGCGGTGAGCGTCTGCGACGGCGTGGAGATCGTCACGGCGCGCGTGGCCGTGGTGGCGCCATCCGACCAGTTGGTGAAGAGGTACGGCGCCGTCGGTGTGGCCGTCGCAGTGGCGGTGCGGCCGCAGTCACCCGTCAGGCTCCCCGGCGCCAGTGTGGCGGTGCCGCCGGCGCTGGGCGACGCGGCGAGCACCAGCGTGCACTGCTGCACGAATGCCGGCGTGATGGTGAAGCTCGAGCTCATGGTGAGCACGTACGGCGTGACGGTGGTGCCGTCACTCCAGCTCCCGAAGCGGTAGCCGGTGGACGGCGTGGCCTGCACGGTCACGCTGCGCCCGCACGGCCCCAGGGCGCTGCCAGTCGTGATCGTCGCCGCGCCGCCCACCGCGGCGCCGATCGTGAGGTTGCACTGTGGCACCGCCGCGAAGGCCGCCGCGATGGTCCGGTCGGTGGTGAGCGTGAAGGTCCACGGATTCGATGTCGAGACGGGTGCGCTGCCCTCGGTGAACGCATTGAACGAGAAGGTCGGATCCGGCGTCGCCTGGATCGTCACACTCCGGCCGCAGACACCGGTCGCTGTGCCGCTCGTGATGGCGGCGCTCCCGCCGGCACCACTCGTCAGCGTCAGGGTGCACAGCGGCTGCTCGAAGGTGGCCGTGAGCGACTGCGACGGCACCGTCACCACCACGCTGCGCGAGGCGGTCGTCACACCGTCCGACCAGGTCCGGAACACGTACCCCGTCGCCGGTGCCGCCAGCGCGGTCACCGTCCGCCCGCAGTCGCCCACGGCGCTGCCATCCGTCAGCGTCACCGTGCCGCCAGCCACCGGCGCCGCGATCAGCGCGAGCGCGCACTGCGGCGTGAAGGTCGCGCCGAGGGTAAGGGTCGGCGCAGACAGGACCAGCGTGTACGGCGTCACCGTGCTGCCGTCCGACCAGCGCGTGAAGGCGTACCCCGACGCCGGCGTGGCCTGCACCGTGACGCTGCGACCACAGACACCGCTGGCCGAGCCGCTCGTGATCACCGTCGTGCCCCCGGTGGGCGGGTCGAGCACCAGCGTGCAGAGGGGCTGTGCGAAGTTCGCCGTCAGCGCCTGCGATGGCGTGGCGATGTTGACCACCCGCGTCGCACTGGTCGATCCGTCGGACCAGTTCACGAAGGTGTACGGCGCCGTCGGCGTCGCGGTGGCCGTGGCGGTGCGCCCGCAGTCGCCGGTCAGCGTGCCGTCGGTGAGCGTGGCCGTGCCGCCGTCCGCCGGTGACGCTGCCAGCGTGAGCGTGCACTGTTGCACGAACGTCGCGGTGAGCGACAGGCTCGACGACACGACGAACGTGTACGGCGTGACGGTGCTGCCGTCACTCCAGCCCGCGAAGCGGAACCCGCTCGCGGCCGCGGCCTCCACCGTCACGCTGCGCCCGCACGGCCCACTCGGCGTGCCCGCGGTGAGCGTGGCGCTCCCGCCGATGCCGGCGCTCACGCTGACGTTGCAGAGCGGCACCGAGGCGAAGGTGGCGACGATGGTGCGATCGGAAGTGAGCGTGAACGTCCACGGATTGGACGTGGAGACCGGGCTGCCCCCTTCGGTGAATGCGCTGAAGGAATAGGTCGGATCCGGCGTGGCCTGCACGGTGATGCTGCGCCCGCAGGCACCGTTGGCCGCGCCGTCGGTGATCACGGCGTTGCCACCCGTGCCGGCGCCCAGCGTCAGCGTGCAGCCGGGCAGCGTGAACTCCGCCGTCAGCAACTGCGCCGGCGACGTCACGAGCACGGCGCGCGTGGCGCTGGTGGAGCCGTCGGACCAGCGCGTGAACAGATACCCTCCCGTGGGCGACGCGCTGGCGGTGACGGTGCGACCGCAGTCGCCGGTCGCGTCACCCGCGACCAGCGAGGCCGAGCCCGCCCCGACCGGGCTCACGTCGAGGGTCAGCGTGCACTGCTCGGTGAACGACGGCGTCAGCGTGAGTGCCGGCGCCGTGAGCGCCAGCGTGTATGTGGCCGAACGGCTCCCGTCGCTCCACCCGGAAAACCGGTAACCGCCGTCCGGCGTGGCCACCACGGTCAGGCTGCGCCCGCAGTCACCCGTCAGCGTCCCGTCGGTGAGCGACGCACTGCCGCCGACGGCGGTGCCGATGGTGAGGGTGCACTGCGCCACCGCGAAGGTGGCGGTCCAGGTGTCCGAAGTGGTGAGCGTGAACGAGTACGGATTGTCGGTCGAGACCGGACCGCCACCCACTGTCCAGGCCGCGAAATCGTGGCCGACCGCCGGCGATGCCGCGATCGTCACGGTGCGCCCGCAGGCTCCGGTCTCGCCACCGCCGATCACCGCCGCCGAACCACCCGTGCCGGAGCTCACGGCCACCGTACAGACCGGTTCGAATGCCGCGGTCACCGCTTGCGGCCCGTCCAGCGCGCTCAGGCTGCAGGTGGGGGCGGTGCCGGCGGCGGCGCAGGCGCCCGACCAGCCGGTGAAGATGGAGCCTGGCGCCGCAGTGGCCGTCAGCGCCGCGACGGAATCGCGCTCCCACGTGTCCGAGCAGGTGCCGGTGGTCAACCCGGCAGCGATGTCACAACTGATCGCGGCCGTGCTGGCGCTCGCGGCGGGTGCGGCGACGTTGCCCGCCCCCGCGCCGCTGCCCTGGACCGAAACCGTGTAGGTCTGCGCCGCGAGCACACCCGCGCCAAGCACGCTGGCAGCGGCCAGCGCAGCCAACCGGCTGCACCCCTGCCTGGCGCGCACCAGCATGCGGACCAGCCTGGGGCTGATCAGCGCCGGGCACCCGTGGGCGACGCGGCGGAACGTGCGGGAGGGGCGGAACATCGCGCGGCGTACTCGGGAGGGTCGGGCACCATCGGGACACGGATGGCGACGTGCAGGTCGAGCGGGCGTCGCTGGTCTCGCGCGCGTCGTTCGTCATGGAGCAGGAAGAGCGGATTTCCCTGCAGGGAACGTGCACGGAACACCGCCCGATGCGAATCGATCCAGCGGTCTGGACCAGTCGCGATCCGCGAGGATCGACCTGTGCCCCCTGATGATACCACTCGTCACGTGCCGATGCAGCGCGGGCGCCGCGGCCGCGCCCGCCATGGCTCCGTAGCTCCTTCCACCACAAGCGTTTACGGCGCCGCGTGAGACCTGCCGCGTGCCGGCACCGCGCAGGCCCTCCCTTCTGTCGTCACCGCGACGCGAACGGCCTGTCCGTCGCGACGCGCCACCACGCTCACGGGAGCCATCCATGCACCGTCCGGATCACCGCCGTTTCCGCGCCTCACTCGTGGCCCTCTGCTGCGGTACGCTCGCCACACCACGTCTCGGCGCACAGGCAGACCGGCCGCCGATGTGGATGGAGGCGAGCCTGTGGGCGGGGGTCACGTCGCTCGAGCAGACGCCCGGTGCGATCGGACGGACCAGCGCCGTGCAGTCCGGGATCCGCGGGGCCGAGTTGTCGGTGTGGCCGGTGCCGTCGCTGCGGCTGTTCGCGCGCTACGACAACACCTTCTCGCTCGACAACCTCGCGCTGATCCGCGCCGGCCGCAGTGTGCCCCTCTATCGTGCCGGCGTGCAGCGCGACTGGAACCACGCGTCCACGACCGTGGCAGATGTCGGCCGCCGCACGCTCCCCGGCAGCATCACGCAGGGCATGCTGACGGTGGAGCAGGTCGTGTTCCTCCCCGGCACCGTCGCCCTCAAGGCCGGCGGCTGGGTCGGCCCGCGGAGCGACGCGCGCACGGAGTGGCTTGGCTTCGGCGCGCTGTCGGTGCCGATCGCCCCGCGCGTGCGGATCGAACCGACGTACTTCCACGCCCGCAGCGGCCTGGCCGACGAGCGGCAGTGGCGTGCGCTCCTCGCCGGCGAGGCGCGCCTGTCCTCGCGCCTCAGTCTCGGTGGCGGCGCGGCCATGGGGCACAACACCAGCATCACGCCACGCCTCACCGGCGACACCCGCGCGGCGTTCGCACGGCTCGCGCTCTCGCTCACGCGCCGGCAGCGGGTGCAGCTCGTGCTGAACCGTGAGTCGGCGCCGGGCGCGAACACGCAGGTCACGCTCGCGGCAGGCTTCTCCGTCGGGGTGCCGCGCCGATGACACCCCCACGCCCGGCACCCGCGGCCCGGCCCACACTCTACCTCACGATTTTCGCCGCCTGGTTCGCCTCGCTCGCCTGGTTCCACCCGCGCCTGTTGGCACTGCTGCCGCTTGCCGAGTCACGGCTCGCCACCGGCGCGCTGCTCTTCTTCATCGTCTTCACCGAGATCGCCTGGCTCTACGGCTTCTACAACGTCTTCGTGGTGCTGTTCGCGATGTGGTACCGGCGCCGCCAGCGGGTGTCTCCACCGGCCCCCGACGCGCCGATCGAGGGCGAGTTGCCGCGGGTGGCGATGCTCTACCTCACCTGCAACGACTTCGTCGAAGCCAGCGCCGCCTCCTGCCTCGCGCAGGACTACGCGGCGTACCGTGTCTACATCCTCGACGACAGCAGTGATGCGGACTGCCGCGCGCAGGTGGATGCCTTCGCCGCGCGCGATCCGGAGCGCATCCAGGTCGTGCGCCGCAGCGACCGGCGCGGCTTCAAGGCCGGCAACCTCAATCACGGCCTCGCGTCGGCGGCCGTGATGGAGCCCCTGTTCGCGATCGTCGATGCCGACGAGATCCTGCCGGCCGACTTCCTCACGCGCATGGTGCCGCGCCTGCTGGGCGACCCCAGCTGCGGCTACGTGCAGGCCAACCATCGCTGCAACCACCGCGACGCCGGCACGATCGCCGGTGCCGTCGGGGTCGGCATCGACATCCACTGGCGCTGGTACCACCCGCTCCGGAACCGCTGGGGCTTCGTGATGCTGCTCGGTCACGGGGCGCTCATACGGCGCCAGGTGTGGGAGGAGATCGGCGGGTTCCCGGAGATCGTGAGCGAGGACCTCGGCTTCTCCGTGCGTGCCCGCGAACGCGGCTGGGGTGGCGTCTTTGCCGATGACATCGTGTGCCTCGAGGACTTCCCCGAGACCATGCGGGCCTTCCGGGTCCGGCACATCAAGTGGACGCGCGGCACCTGCGAGTTCTTCGCGCGTGAGATGTGGCCCGTGCTGCGGGCGAAACGGATGCCGTGGGTCGAGAAGCTGGACGTGCTCTTCCCCGCCCTCAGCCTGCCGCTGGCGCTCTTCTACTTCCTGTTCGTGATCGACGCCAACCTGCTCTTCACGATGTTGTTCTCGCATCCGCGGCCCCTGACGGCAGTGCTGGCCGGCCACGAGCTCGTGCTGCCCATGCGCGCGCTCGACGCCCGCTTCGCGGTGGTGAGCAGCTGGGACTTCTTCCTCGTGACGGTGCTCACGTTCGTCGCCCCGGTGTTGTGCTTCATCGTCGAGCTGGCGCGCACGCCGCGCGAACTGTTCAGCTTCCTCTGCCGGAGCAGCGTGATCTACTCCGCGCTGGGCCCCCTGTCGTCCCTCGGGGTGGTGGGTTACCTGCTCTCCGGCACGGCGACCTTCCTCGTGACCGGCGATCGCGGCACCGCGAACACCGGCAGTCCCACGCGGCGGTCACCCGCACCCTGGCGCCGCGCGGTGGCGCTCGTCCGCTCGGCGGTGCAGACCAGCCACCCCGACCATCCGCTGGTGCAGGGATTCGAGATCCTCTGCGGCATCGTGTTCGCGCTCGCCTGCCTGCAGATGGGACAGCTGTCGTTCCTCGGCCTCGCCCTCGGCTTCGTGATGGCGCCGGTGCTGCACCACACGCCGTGGAACCATCCCGTCATCCAGCGGCTGGTGTACGTGCCCTTCACGTTGATCATGGGCGGGCTGGCGGTGGGCGGCATGGGATTGCTGGGGGTGCAGACGGTGTTCTTCGGGTATGGCTTCCACTTCTGAGCGCGGGACCAGGGCGCCGTTCAAGGGGACGGGGATCTCGAGTTCGAGTGCGTTCAAGGGGACGGAGATCTCGAGTTCAAGGGGACGGAGATCTTGAACCTTTCGAGGGGACGGGGATCTTGAACGCATGCACACCCACGCCGACACCACCGTCTTCCACATCTGCTCCCGCGCCGCGCTCGCCGAGGCACGCGCCCGCGGCGTCTACCGCGCCGGGAGCCTGCTCGGCGAGGGGTTCATCCACCTCTCGCGCGCGCACCAGGTCCCGGGTACCGCCCGCGCGTTCTTCGCCGGCGTGCCCGACCTGGTCCTGCTGGTGATCGACCCGACGTTGCTCACGTCGCCGCTCGTGTACGAGCCCCCGGCTCCACCACCGGGCGCAACCGAGACCGACGACCGCGCCGCCGAGCTGTTCCCGCACTGCTATGGTCCGCTCGACCTCGACGCGATCATCGACGTCGTCGACCTCGCCACGTTCGATGGCACGCCGGTGCACGCCGACACCGCGGCGCTGCTCCGCCACTACCGGTTCGACCGCCTCCCCCTCGAGGGAACGCTCTACCGCAGCACCTGGCGCTCGACGGTCGAGAACGACGCGGGCGAGCCGGCCGGCACGGCGATGATCGGGCTGTACGCCGACAGCCCGCGCAGCGTCTCCTGCTTCCATCGCCTGGCACACGCCGAGGTGTGGCATGTCCATGCGGGCGACCCCTTCACCCTCCACCTGCTGCATGAGGACGGGCGGACCGAGACGGTGCTGATGGGCACCGATCCCACCGCCGGCCAGCAGGTGCAGCACGTGATCCCGGCGGGGTCATGGCAGGCGGGCTGCCTGGTGCCGGGTGGCCGCCATGCCCTCTTCGGCTGCACCATGGCGCCGGGCTTCACCGGCACCTGCTTCGAGGCCGCCGTGCCTGCCGAGCTGGCGGCTCGCTATCCGGGCGCGGCCGACGTGATCGCGCGACTGTCGGTGACCGGCGGTGCCACCCGCATGCCGGCAGGGTTCGCGACGTAGGATCTCCGGATCCCGTTGTCGAACGTCGGCTCCACGCGTCGCGAGGCTACGGCCGCGGGATCGGCGCCCCCACGTCGCCGTCGTGCACCGGCAGCGCGAACGCCATGTTGTGCTTGTCGATGCGGTCCTGGCCGCCGGCCGCGAAGCCGAAGAACCAGCCATAGGCGCGGTCCTTCGCATAGTCCACGTTCGACCAGTAGCCGTACGAGCGCACCTTCTGGAAGTCGCCCGTCACCTTCAGCCCCCATCCCGGCTGCACCGGCGTGCCGGCGGTGTCGAAGTAGCCCTTGTTGGCGAGCGTGACGTACCAGAGGTGCGCCATCTCGCTGTAAGTGCGCGAGGAGTCCCGCGTGCGGGGATTGTAGCCGCAGTCGCTGCCGTCGTTGCTCCAGTCGCAGCCGCGGCGCCCGGTGTCCACGATGGTCGGCAGGCGCCAGCCACCCACCGATCCCACCACCAGCGACGACGCCCAGGCGTTCGCGCTGCCCCAGTCCATCAGCCCCTTCACGTCCGCGTCACGCAGCCAGGTGATGCGCAGCACCGTGTCGTAGAACGCCTCGGGGCCGTTGGCCGTGTTGCCATCGAGGTCGCGCGGCTGCAGGGTGGACTGCCAGGTGCCCTGCGCGTGCGCCACGCACGGCGTACCACCCAGCACCGCCGCGCCCAGCAACGCCACCGCAACCACCCGGCGCGTCATCCGTGCGATCGTGATTCCGCTCATCCGTCCTCCCATCGTGAGTGTGTGCATCAACCGGCACGGGCGCGACGCGAGCCACGGGCCGCCACCGCGGCCCCCCGTGAGAACTCCGCGTACGCCGCCACCATCGCCGCCGTGATCTCCGGCCCCGCCGCCTCCGGTGAGCCGGCGTGGAACGGCGGCTGCGGGTCGTACTCGATGTTGAGCTGCGTGCGCTTCGCCACGGTCTCGCCCGCGATCCGCGCGAGCAGCGTCAGCGCCAGGTCGATCCCCGCCGACACGCCGGCGCCGGTGACGACGTTGCCGTCGGTCACGACCCGCTCCGCCACCGGCGTGGCGCCAAGCAGCGGCAGGATCGAGTCACGCACGCCCCAGTGCGACGTGGCGCGCCGGCCCTTCAGCAGCCCCGCCGCGCCCAGCACCAGCGATCCGGTGCACACACTCGTGATGTACGACGCGCGCGGCGCCCGATCGGCCAGGAACGTCAGCACCTCCTCGTCCTGCATCGCGGCCAGCGTGCCCCGCGTGCCGCCCGGCACGAAGAGCATGTCCACGTCCGCCGGACACTCCGCGAACGTCGTCGTCGCCGTGAACGGGATCCCCGACGCCAGCAGCGTGTGCCGGTCCTTCCACACCAGGTGTGTCTCCAGCGCACCCGACAACACCGCATGTGGTCCGACGAGGTCCAGCGGATACATCCCCGGGTACATCACCATCGCCAGTTTCATCGGTGCCGATCCTCGCACGGGGGGGCCGAGCCGGTGGAGCAGCGGGAGTGCCCCGATGCCCATCGCGGCCGCTTTCGTGAATGTCCTCCGGTCCATCGTCACACTCCTCTCGTTCCGGGGAACGACCTGCCGGCCCACACGCCGGCCGCGTGCCATGACACCTGTGCCTACCGCTTCCGCTCGAACACGATCTCCCCGGCGATCAGCGTCATCACGGCCCGGGTCAGCAGGATCTCGGCATCGGGGATGGACATGATGTCGCGATCGAGCACCGTGAGGTCCGCCCACTTGCCCACCGTGATCGACCCGCGCACGCGCTCCTCGAAGGCCGCGTGCGCGGCGTACGTCGTGAACATCCGCAGCGCCTCGGTCCGGCTCACCCGCTGCTCGGGGTGCCACACCGCGTCGTCACCCGCCTTGCCGCGGATGTCACGACGGGCGACGGCGGCGTAGAACTCGATCATCGGCTCGCCACGCTCCACCGGCGCATCCGACCCACCGGCCACCGGCACACCCTGGTCGATGAACGACTTCCACGCATAGGCCCCCGACAGCCGCGGCACGCCGAGGCGCTTGTCGGCGAAATAGAGGTCGCCGATCGCGTGGGACGGCTGCATCGAGGGGATCACGCCGAGCGACTTGAAGCGGGGAATGTCCGCCGGGTCGATGATCTGGGCATGTTCGATACGCCAGCGCAGGTCGCGCGATGCCCCGGCCCGCTGCGCCGGCGCGACGGTCCGGAACGCGGCGTCGTACAGGTTGAGGATCAGCCGGTTGGCCGAGTCGCCGATCGCGTGCGCCTCGACCTGCACACCCTTCGCCAGCGCGGCCGCCAGCATCGGGCGCAGCTTGGCCGTGTCACCCGTCATCAATCCCTTCGCGGCCGGCTCGTCGCTGTAGGGCGCCAGCAGCAGTGCGCCGCGTGACCCGAGTGCGCCATCGACGAACGTCTTGATCGTGCGGATCGTCAGCCGGCCACCGAACTCACCCACACTCGGTCCCACCGCGAGCAGGGAGTCGGACTCCTTTCCCGGCCCGCCGATCGCCTGGTACACGCGCAGCTTCATCGTCCCGCTGGCATAGAGCCGGCGCAGGCGCCCCACCTCGTCCCAGCTGCCACCCGCGTTCTGCACCTGTGTCCATCCCAGCTCCGTGCTGCGGCGCGCACCGACCACCAGCATCGAGTCACGCTTCGCCGGGCTGTCCTTCGGCATGTGCACCGCGATCAGGCCCTGTGCCCAGTCGATGAGCATGCCGGTGGCCTCGCCGGAGGCATCCCGGAGGATCGAGCCACCCTTCGGATCCGGCGTGGTGCGCGTGACCTGCGCCACCGCCAGCGCCTTCGAGTTGAGCACGGACGCATGCCCATCGGCCCGTGTGAGCACCACCGGATGGTCCGGCGCGATCCGGTCCAGGTCCTGCCGCGTCGGGAACGCCTGCGGCACCCAGAACGTCTCGATCCACCCCGACCCGATCACCCACTCGCCCGCCGGCGTCTGCGCCACGCGCTCCTGCACCCGAGCGAGGAAGGCCGCCTTCGTGTCGGTGCCCTCGAGGTTGAGCGTCATCTCGCGCTCACCCACACCACCCAGGTGGTAGTGCGCGTCCGCCAGGCCCGGCACCACCGTTGCACCGGCCAGGTCGCGCACCACCGTGGCACTGCCCTGCAGCGCGCGCGCATCCGTCGACGACCCGACGAACACGATCCGGTCACCGCGGATGGCGATCGCCTCGGCCCGCGGCCGGCCGGCGTCCAGCGTGTGCACGTTCGCGTTGATGAGCAGCAGGTCGGCCGGCGGCCGGTGCGTCGCGCACGCCGGGAGCAGCCCCGCGGTGACCACCAGGACTCGTCGCATCAGTTCGCCCTCGGCGTGGTGGTGGAGATTCCCGCCAGCCCCTTGTCACGCAGGAGCTGGTTGAACGGCGCGACGTGCTCGCGCATCACCGCATCCAGCGCCGTGCGGGCGGCGCGGGTGCGCGCCGTGAGCAGGCTCCCCACAGTGCGCTGCGGTTCGGTGGGCGGGTCGTCCGAGCCATTGAGGTCGTTGATCAGGTAGAAGAACTTCTCGGCCAGCTTCGCCTGGTACCGGATCATGTCCTGCCCGCGCCCCGTGATCCGGAGCTGGATCAGCGCCTCCTCCACGTCCACCAGCCGCTGCTCCACCACACCGGCCCGTGCCAGCACCGCCGTGTCGGTGATGGTCGCCTTCACCGTCAGCAGCTGCGCCCGTGCGACCTCGATCGCGTTGATCATCGCCACCGCGCTGTCCAGCTGCGTCGTCAGCTCGCGCTGCAGTGTCGTCTTCGCGACGATCCCCGCATCGGTGGCCTGGCTGTTCGGGTCACGCCGCACCTCGATCGGCTGCACCTGCACCGTGGTGCCGACAGTCAGCTTCACGGTGTACCTGCCTGGCGGGAGCATGATGCTCGTGGGGTACACGCCCGGCGCGCTGCGCCCCGTCACGCCCACCGTCACCTCTGGCGCGTGCAACGGGCTCGTTCGCACCAGCACCGGCTTCGACCAGTCGGACTGCAGGTCCCAGTAGACGCGATTCACGCCGGGCAGCGCCGTGGCCTCCAGCGTGCGCACCACGGAATCGCGGGCGTCGAGGATCGTCAGCACCGGCGGGGTGGCGGGCACCGACTTGAGCCAGTAGCTCAGCGAGGCGCCGTAGCGCGGGTTCGTGCCCGCCACCTGGTCCTCGAACGGCGCCCACGGCCCCTCGGCCATGCGGAACCGGTACACCGGACGCGGTGCGAACAGGTGCGCGTCCTTCGCCACCACCTCCGCCGAGAGCTGCTGGAGCGGCGTGACGTCATCGAGGATCCAGAAGCCACGCCCGTAGGTGGCGAGCACCAGGTCGTTGAAGTGTTCCTGCACCGTCACGTCCACCACCGGGGCGTGCGGCAGGTTGTTCTGCAGCGGCTGCCAGAGCGCGCCGCCGTTGAACGAGACATGGAGTGCGTTCTCGGTGCCCAGGTACAACAGGCCACGCCGCACCGGATCCTCCTTCACCCAGTGTGCATACGAGAGCGGCGACTTCGCGATGCCGGCGACCAGCAGCGTCCACGTCTTCCCCAGGTCCGTCGTGCGAAACACCCAGGGGTCGTGGTTGTCCACCTGGTGTGCATCCACGGTGAGGTACGCCGTGTTCGCATCCCACCGCGAGGGCGCGATGTTGCTGATGGTCGCCCATTCCGGCAGGCCCGCCGCCTTCGGGGTCACGTTCGTCCAGCTCGCGCCGTTGTCCACCGAGAGCTGCACCAGCCCGTCATTCGTGCCGGCCCAGAGCTGCCCCTTCGCGACCGGCGACTCGGCGATCGCGAACACCACGCCGGCGTACTCCACGCCGATGTTGTCCGGGGTGAGGCCGCCGGAGATGCCCTGCCGCGTGCGGTCGTTGCGCGTCAGGTCCGGGCTGATCACCTGCCACGACCGTCCGCCGTCGCCGGTGGCATGCACATGCTGGCTGCCCACGTACACCCGGTTGTGGTCGTGCGGCGAGATCGTGAGCGGGAACGACCACTGGAAGCGGTACTTCACCGAGTCGGCACCGTGCCCCGTGGTGACCTCGGGCCAGATCTCCACCGGCGACGAGATGCGCGTGCGCAAGTCATAGCGCGTGACGATGCCGCCGACGCTGCCGTTCCCCGATGCGCTCGACCAGACGAGGTTGGAGTCCACCGGATCGGGCGTGGCCCAGCCGCTCTCGCCGCCGCCCACCGAGTGCCACGCCGCGCGCGGGATCCCGGCGTCGCCGAAGTAACCGATCACACGGCTGTTGCTCGGCCCACGCGCCGACTGGCCGTCCTGCCGGTTGCCGTACACGAAGTACGGGATGCGATTGTCCACCGTGACGTGGTACATCTGCGCGATAGGCAGCTGGATCCGGTTCCAGGTGCGCCCGCGGTTGCTGGTGATCGAGACGCCGACATCGTGCGCCACCACCATGCGGTCGGTGTTGCGCGGATCCATCCACAGGTCGTGGTGGTCGCCACCCGGGTACTGCGAATACGGCGGGTCGATGATGTGCCGGCCGGCGTCGAGGGTCTTCGACCAGTTGGCGGCCAGGAAGTACGCCTCGTTCTCGTTGTCGGGGGCCACCACCACGCGCGTGTAGTAGTGCGTGCGCCCGCCGAGCTGCCGGTCATGGCTCACCAGATTCCAGCTCGCACCGCCGTTGTCCGAGCGCCAGAGTTCCCCCGTCTCGGTTTCGACGCCGGGCAGCGGCACACCATCGCTGGTCTCGATCAGCGCATAGATCCGGTCGGGGTTCGTTGGCGCGACCGACAGGTCCGCCTTGCCGAACGGCTTCGTCGGCAACCCGTTGCCGCGCAGGCGCGTCCAGGTGGCGCCGCCGTCGGTGCTCTTCCAGATGCCGCTCCCCGGCCCGCCACTCGTGCGACCCCACGTGTGCACCTCGAACTGCCAGGTGGTGGCGTACACGATGCGCGGATTGTGCGGATCGAACTCCACGTCGTTGCCGCCCGTTTTCTCGTCCACGAAGAGCACACGGGTCCACGTCGTGCCACCATCGGCCGTGCGGTAGACGCCGCGGTCGGGATGCGGCCCGTAGCCCGTGCCCAGCGCTGCGACGAGGACGATGTCCGGGTTCGTCGGATGGATCGCGATGCGGGCGATGCGGCCCGTGTTGTCGAGGCCCAGCTTCTTCCACGTGCGCCCGGCGTCGGTGGAGCGGAAGATGCCCCACCCCACCGAGATGTTGCTCCGGATGTTCGGCTCACCGGTGCCCGCCCACACCACGTTCTGGTCCGATGGGGCGATCGCGAGGGCGCCGATCGAGAGCACCGGCTGCCCGTCGAAGATCGGGTCCCAGTGCAGCCCCGCGTCGGTGGTCTTGAAGATCCCGCCGGAGGCGGCACCGGCGTAGATGATGTTCGGGTCGCCGGGAATGCCGGCCACCGCAACGACCCGGTTCCCCTCGGGCCCGATGTGCCGGAAGGTGAGCTGGCCCAGCATGTCGGACGCCACCAGCGGGGCATCGGCCGCGGGCTGGGCGGACGGGCGGCGGCGCTGGGCACCGGCAGCCGGCGGGAGAAGCAGCGGGAGCGCGACGGCTCCTGCGACGAGGACGGAGAACAGGCGCATGGCGACCCGGGGCGGGAGTCCGTTCCAGCGAGGCGGCGGCGCGCGGCGCCTGTGGAGTCCGGGGGGCCGTAGGCCGCGCCGGTCCCGCCAGGAGCAGGTGTCCGCCAGAAACTAGCCTTTGCTAGTATTTTTCTGAACATCATTCAGATTTTTGACGTGTCAAGGGTGCAGCAGAGCGGCGCCCGCGGGTCCTACCATCCCCGCATCCCCTGTTCTGCCCGCCAGCCCGTCCGGCGTGCCTGCGGCGACTCGCGCCGGCCGAGTCTTCCGCGTTCAAGGGGACGGGGATCTTGAGTTCAAGGGGACGGGGATCTTGAACGCGAGGGGCTTCAAGGGGACGGGGATCTCGAGTTCAAGGGGACGGGGATCTTGAAAGACACCCATCCCAACCGGGCCCAAGCATCACCCCCGGTAGCGCACCCGGCCTACCGGGGGCATCCTTTCCTTAGCCGGTTACGTGCCGGTTCTCGCTTCAGCTCGCTGAGTCCCACCCGCGCACGCGCGCGACCGATCCTTCCGGATGAGCCACCCCGCCGCAGCCCCGACGCCCAGCACCCCGTCACCCTCCCCCAC
Source organism: Gemmatimonadaceae bacterium (assembly GCA_020851035.1). Classification (NCBI taxonomy): domain Bacteria; kingdom Pseudomonadati; phylum Gemmatimonadota; class Gemmatimonadia; order Gemmatimonadales; family Gemmatimonadaceae; species Gemmatimonadaceae bacterium. The sequence goes on from JADZDM010000017.1 coordinate 18,244, forward strand.
CGGCGCGCCGGAGAAGCACAAGTACCCGGGCTTCCACGTCACCTGCAGCGGCAACTACCTCGTCGCGCACTACGTCGAGACCCGCATCACCGAGGGCGGCGTCTTCTACCCGATCACCCCGTCCACCGAGGGCGGCGAGATCTACCAGGCGTCGTTCGCCGCCGGTGAGCTGAACGTCTGGGGGCACCAGAAGGTCGCGGCCGAGACGGAGGGTGAACACGCGGCCCAGGGCGGTGCCACCGCCTTCGCCGTCACCGGTCGCCGCACCGTGAACTTCACGTCGGGCCAGGGCCTCGTCTACGCGATGGAGCAGTACTACCACGCGCCGGGCAAGCTCTCCACGATGGTGCTGCAGGTCGGCGCCCGCGCGCTCACCAAGCATGCGCTCAACGTGCACTGCGGCCACGACGACATCTACGCCGCGCTCGACACGGGCTGGATCATGCTCATGGCCAAGGACGCGCAGCAGGCCGCCGACCAGGCGATGATCCTGCGCAAGGTGGCCGAGCTGGCGCTGAACCCGGGCATGAACATCCAGGACGGGATGCTCACCACGCACAGTGAGCGCATGTACCTTGCCCCCGAGCCGGAATTCCTGCGCGAGTTCCTCGGTGCACCGGACGAACAGATCCCCTGCCCCACGCCGGCACAGCGCGAACTCTTCGGCCCCACGCGTCGCCGCGTCCCGCAGATGCTGGACCTCAAGAACCCCGTCCTGCTCGGCCCCGTGCAGAACCAGGAACACCACATGAACGGCGTGGTGGCCCGGCGCAACAACTTCAACGAACACATCCTGCCGATGCTCTCGGCAGCGTACGACGAGTTCGCGCACTTCACCGGCCGCCACTACGGCCTCGTGAGCCAGTACCGCACCGACGACGCCGACACGGTCTTCGTGTCACTCGGCTGCGCCGCGGAGAACATCGAGGCGGCGTGTGACTACCTGCGCGAGCAGCGCAACGCGAAGGTCGGCTCGATCCATGTCAACGTCATCCGGCCCTTCCCCGACGATGCCATCGTCGAGGCGCTGCGCGGGAAGAAGCGCGTCATCATCCTGGAGCGCACCGACGAGAGCCTCGCCGGCGACAACCCCCTCGGCCGCGACATCCGCGTCGCGCTCAACAAGGCGAACGAGGCGGCGAAGTACGGCGGCACGCGCGTGCCGCTCACCCCCGACGAGACCCCGCGCCTCTTCCGCGGCGCCTACGGCATCGGCTCGCGCGACTTCCGCCCCGAGCACACCATCGGCGCCTACGAGTTCGCCACCGGCACCACCCGCCGCACCGACGGACTCGGCGCCGACGACGGGAAGTCGTTCTTCGTGCTCGGCGTGGACCACCCATACGCCGTGACATCCAAGGACGCCCCGTCGCTGCTGCCGGAAGGCGCCATCGCGGTGCGCTTCCACTCCATCGGCGGGTGGGGCATGATCACCACCGGCAAGAACCTCGGCTCCATCATCGGCGACTTCGGGCAGTTCATCTCCGAGCAGGATGCGAAGTACGACGCCGACGGCATCCTGATGGACAAGCTGTTCGTGATGGCGAACCCCAAGTACGGGTCGGAGAAGAAGGGCGCGCCCACGAACTACTACCTCACCGTCGCCCCGTCGCAGATCAAGGTGAACTGCGAGCTGAACCACGTGGACGTGGTGCTCTGCTGCGACCCCAAGGCGTTCACACACACCAACCCGCTCGAGGGGCTCAAGCGCGGCGGGTCGCTGGTCTGGGAGTCGAGCGAGTCCCCCGACACCGCCTGGTCACGCATCCCGGCGAAGTACCGCGAGTTCGTGATCGAGAACAACATCCGGGTGTTCATCCTCCCCGGCTTCGACATCGCCCGCAAGGCCACCGACCAGACGGAGCTCCAGCTCCGCATGCAGGGCAACGCGTTCCTCGGCGCGTTCTTCCGGGTGTCGCCGTTCCTGAAGACGTTCGGCATCACCGAGGACCAGTACCTGTCGGTGGTGCGCAAGCAGTACGTGAAGAAGTTCGCGCGCTTCGGCGACGCCGTGGTCGAGTCGAACATGACGGTCATGACCGAGGGCTTCTCGCGCGTGACCGAGATATCCATCGGCCGTGCCGACGACCCCGATCGCAGCTCGATGCGGAACCCGCTGCTGGCCCCCATCAGCGACGTGCACTTCCCGCCCACCGCCGGCTGCGGCAGTTGCGGTGGCGGCGGCGTGCCCACCCCTGCCGTGCAGCTCCGGCGTGCGCCGCTGCAGACCATCGCCAAGTTCGACAGCGAGTTCCGTAACGGGCTGGGCTACCACCAGCCGTCCAGCGCCCTCGCCTCGGTCGGCATCATGGGCAGCGGCACCGGGGCCACCCAGTCCAAGTACGTCGCCCGCCGCGAGACGCCGGTCTACATCCCCGAGAACTGCACGCAGTGCATGGAGTGCATCTCGGTCTGTCCTGACACGGCCCTGCCCAACACCGCGCAGGAGATCTCGACGGTGCTGGTGACGGCGTCGGACAACTACGTCTCGTCGCCGGCCGACCGGATGGCATTCCGGAGTGAGATCGCGGGGATCGAGTCGCGTGCCCGCGTGAAGATGAACGAGTCGGTGAAGGCGAAGACGAACATCCCCTTCCCGCAGATCATCCGCGAGGAGGTCGAGGGGCTCACCACCGTATCTCCCGAGGGCCGCGCGCAGTTCACGAACATCATCGACAAGCTGCCGCTGGCGTACAGCCAGGTGCCCGCGATCTTCCGCACCATCGAGACCAAGACCCCCGGCAACGGCGGCCTGTTCTCGATCTTCGTCTCCGACCTCTGCAAGGGGTGCGGCGAGTGCGTGCAGGTGTGCGGCGACCACGACGCACTGCGCATGACCCGCGAGACCGAGGAGCTGAATGCCGAGCTGACGACGGCGCAGGTCTTCTCCCGCCTGCTCCCCGACACACCGCAGAAGTACCTCGGCCTGCACAGTGACGCCGACATCACCAGCTCGCGCGAGGCGACGCTGCGCAACCACCTGATGGTGCGCCGCAACTACGAGGCGATGGTGAGTGGTGACGGCGCCTGCGCCGGCTGCGGGGAGAAGAGCGTGCTCCGCTCGGTGGCCAGCGTGACCGAGGCGTACATGCGCCCCATCTACCACCGCAAGGCCGACCGCCTCACCGCCAAGGCCGCGCGCATCGTGGCGGAGGGCCCGGCCGCGCTCTCGGCCCTCGAAACCGGTGACAGTGCACAATTTGCACGATTCCGCACCGCCTTCGCCCACATCGTCATGGGGCTCGGCGGCGAGAACGACGCCGACACCGCCGTCCGGATCGCCGCCTACGAGGCCGAGCATGGCCCGATCACCGCAACGCAGCTCGTGGACGGGCTCGCGGCCGTGCTGCGGCAGGACGCGTTCAACCACAAGGAGCTGCAGGCCATCGACGGACGCCAGGCCAACGGCATGTCGGTCATGATGATGGGCGCCAGCACCGGCTGCAACACCGTGTACGGCTCCACGCCGCCGGCCAACCCGCATCCGTACCCGTGGATGAACTCCCTCTTCCAGGATGGCGCGACCATCAGCTGGCTGATGGCCGAGTCGGTGATCATCGAGCATGCGCACCGCAGCGTGGTGCCGGAGCGGCTGGCCGACATGCTGCTGTCCGGCACGGCGATGTCGGAAGAGGCCTACTTCACGCTCACGCACCTCGACGACGCGCTGATGACCGAGCAGGAGATCCGCGAGCTGCCGAAGGTGTGGGTGGTGGGTGGCGACGGCGCACTGGGCGACATCGGCTTCCAGAACGTGTCGAAGGTGATGCTGCAGAACCGCCCGAACGTGAAGATGATCATGCTGGACACACAGGTGTACAGCAACACCGGCGGCCAGAACTCCGACAGCAGCACGATGCTGGGCGGCTACGACATGAACCAGTTCGGCGTGGCCAGCCAGGGCAAGCTGATCGAGAAGAAGAACGTGGCCGAGGCGTTCACCAGCGGGCATGGCAGCCCGTTCGTGGCGCAGGTGTCGGTGGCGAACGCGCCGAAGCTGTACAAGGCCTTCATCGATGGCCTCGAGTACCGCGGCACGGCGTTCTTCCAGGCGTACACCACCTGCCAGCCCGAGCATGGCGTGGGTGACAACATGAGCGCCGACCAGGCCAAGCTCGTGCGCGACGCGCGCGGGATGCCCGAGTTCGTGTTCAACCCGCGCAAGGGTGAGACGACGCAGGAGGCGTTCGACCTGAAGGGGAACCCGAGCGTCGATCGTGACTGGTGGAACACCAAGTACGCGTCGAACGGCGAGGCGTACACGTTCACCGTCGCGCACTGGGCGCTGACCGAGGGTCGCTTCCGCAAGCACCTGAAGCAGGTGACCGCCGAAGCCGCGGCGACGATGGTGCCGTTCGACCAGATGCTGGTGTTCGTGACGCAGGACGACGTGATCCACCGTCGCGTGTTCGACCCGAACCACCGGAGCTTCATCCCGAACTTCGACTGCTACATCAAGGTCGAGGTGGATGGCGTGTTCAAGTACTACGCGGTCACGCGGCAGATGGTGCTGTTCGCGGTGGAGCGCCGGAAGGCGTGGCGGATGCTGCAGAGCAAGGCTGGTGTGGTGAACAAGGACTACCTGGCGCAGAAGGCGCTGCTGGCGAAGGTCGACAAGGGGGAGATCGCGCTGGCGGATGCGAAGGCGCGGGTGGTGGAACTGATGAATGAGGAGCTGGCGCTGGTGAGGTAGGCCGGCAGGTTCACGCCTGAAACGACGACGGCCCTGCTTCCGGCATCGGAGGCAGGGCCGTCGTGTCTCCCAACGGAGCGCTCAGACGCCGAAGCCAAGCGATTGCGCCACTTCCCGCTGGCGCTTGTCGTTGGTCAGGAATGTCAGCTTCGATGGATCAGGCGACAGGTACAGCGCTGTCGCGAGGTGATAGCAGTCCGCACCGCGCACGTAGCCGGCACCGAGCACCCGGGCGATCTCCGGTGTCAGCGCCCGCGGCACGGTGACCCATCGCAGCGGGCGAAGCAGCCCGGCGGATGCACCACGCCCCTCGCGCCGACACACACTCGCCAGTTCGGCTTCGAGTAACGGTGACGCGTGGACGAGGGCAAAGCTCGCGAGCCTTCGCTTCACGTCGGGCGCCGCTGCCTCATCCAGCGCGACGGCCACGAGAACGGAGCTGTCGACGAATGCCGCGCTCATTCTCGATCCTCGAGGAACCGCTGCAGTGCCCCCGGAGCCGCGTCGCCGAATGGGAGGTCCAGGAACTCACTGGGATGCCCGACCGCCGGAGTGATCTCCCCCCGCGCCTCGAGCTCCGCAATCCGCTCCTCGAGCGTCTGCGGCTTCTTCTCCGGCGGCGTGATCGGACGCAACTCGGCAACCGGCTCGCCGTGGACGGTGATGATGAACGAGCTGCCCTCGCGAACTCGCCTGACGAGGGCCGAGAGCTGGGCCTTGGCGTCGTAGATCGAGTATTCGTCCGGCATGCCACAAGATAACAGCCTAGTCAGACTAGTTCAATAGAACGAAGCCGCGATTTCGCATGCCAGGACTCGGCTCACCCTCTCCGAACCAAGGCCCTACCGTGGAGGCGACCGGAGCAGGCCGGCCGCCGCAATCCGCCCCACCTCCGCCAGCGTCTCCAACGCCACCGGATCCATCGGATCGACCAGTCGCGCAGGCTCGAAGTACGCCGTCACCACGATCGGCGCACGACCTGCTGGCGCGCCGTACGCGATGTCGACATACGTGTGCCGCGCATTGCCGATGCCCGTGCCCGTCTTGTCACCGGACTGCCAGTCCGGTGGGAACCCTGCCCTGATCCGCTGCGAACCAGTGCGCACGTCGGTCATCCACGCACGCAGCGTCGCCCGACGTGGTACCGACAGCACGTTGCCCGTTACGAGTGCGGTCGTGGTCCTTGCCATCGCGACAGGCGTCGTCGTGTCGAGGTCCGAGCCGGCAGGTCGGTCGTTCAGCGCCGGTTCGTATCGATCCATCCGACTGACCTGGTCGCCCAGCGTGCGCCAGAATGCGGTGAGTGCCGCCGGGCCGCCGAATCGCCGCATGAGCACATTCGCTGCCGTGTTGTCGCTCGTCACCAGCGTTGCGCGCGCGAGCGCCTCGACGCTCAGGCCACTGCTGATGTTCGCCGCCGTCACGGGACTCACGCTCAGCATGTCGCTCGGCTCCCAGTGCAGCACCTCGCTGAGGTCCACCATGCCCTCGTCTGCACCGCGCAGCAGCATGGCAGCCAGCGACAGCTTGAACGAGCTGCAATGCGCGAAGCGTTCGTTCGCTCGCCAGCCCACGCCGGTGCCGGTGGCCGTGTCGAGGATGTAGGCGCCGAGCCGGCCGCGGGCCGTCTGTTCCAGTGAGCGCAGCCTCGTGATGCGCCAGTCCGGCGCGGCCGCGGCGGCGCGCGCGGCACCACACGCTGTCGCGAGTACCGAGACGAGTGCCGACAATGCAACCCGGCGACTGAGGCGAGGCGCGGGCATCGCCCACGGATCGCGCGTGACGCTCATGGTCCCCAGTGCTCCCGCGATTCGCGCAGCTGCGTGTACGCATCCCATGCCCACGGATGGACGACCTCGAGGTCCGTTCTGCGCTCGAACAAGTACTCCAGGTAGCAGTACGCCCCGGCCTCGAGTGACTGCTCCACCGCCACCACGATCTCCTTCAGGTACGGCGGATCGCCGAACTGGTCCCAGCTGATCTTGTCGGCGACGAAGACGACGCGGTCCAGCGCGCTGGCATCACGCTTGAGGGTGGTGTGGCAGCCGATCGCGGAGAGTGTGGCCGGGTCGTTCACGCCGAAGAGTTCCTGGGCCATCACCCCGGAGAGTCGCTGGTGCACGATCATCGGCAGTTCACGCTCGGCGTCGAGGATCGCGAGGCCGAGCGCTTCGGCCACCTGCAAGCGTTCGGCGTTCGGGATGACGGCACTGATGTCGTGGAGCAGGCCAGCGGCGTCGGCTGCGTCGGGGTCGAGGTCGAATCGTCGTGCGAGGCGCCGGGCCTCGACGGCGACGCGGTCGCAGTGCGTGGCCGTCTCCGCATGGCCGTTGGCGCGCAGGAAGGCGCCGGATCGGTCGCGGAGGGTACCGGTGCCGAGGGGTTCGCGGATGTAGGGGTGGAGCGGAGGCGGATATGTCATGCGCAGCGGGTGGCTGTTGGAGCGCGCACGTGGCGCATGAAGGCTCAACATCTCGCCGGAGCGTCTGGAACTCAACCGCATGGCCTGCCACGTCAGCGATCCGCGCGGAACGGTCGCGGTGCTGCGCTCCCACACCCGGGAGTTCAGCGCCAGGAAGGGTGCAGCTACCTGCCTTCGCGCTTTTCGGCGCGGCCTCGCCGAAGTCAGGCCGATACTCCCGGCCGAGTGCGCAGGGGCACGCTTCGGCCAGCGAGCTGACCCGAGCGCAAACTTGCGCCGAGCATCGATCTACAAGAGCGGGAGACGGGACTCGAACCCGCGACCTCCAGCGTGGCAAGCATGTACCAGAATTCGGTGGCTACACCGAGCGCTCATGCTCCGCAGGGGAGCGCGAAGCGTGAAGCGAGCTGGACAGATCACCGGATGCCTGGTTGCTCAATCCAGATGGCGATCGTGGCGACCACCCGCTCACGGTGCGGCCAGCCGACCGACCGGCCAATAGTGCATTCACGCGCCCTCTGGATGGTACGCGCGAACCGCGCCTTCCTCGGCTGATCACGCCGACGGCGGGTGGACTGATGCGCTACTATCGTATAGCGCTCTCCTGCTGCCGTGCGGTGGACCTTCCGAACGTCTGTCGCGCCCATGCGCATTCCGGTGGTCCTACGACGGCAGGGACGCAAGCATCCTTCGTCCACCGCCCTCCCTCGCATGTTCGACACGATGCGCTCAACATGATCGGTCGCTGGGTGCAACAGACATCGATCTGTGTGGGACTTGGCGGAGTGCTGCTCACGCCCCGAACCGGCTCGGCTCAAGTTGTCGATGTCTACCCCGTTCCGCCCGCCGCTCGTGCACGGATAACGGCGGCGAACATCGTGATCGGAGCCGCCGTCGGCGGCATGCGTGCGTGGTCGAGCAACCGACCAGTGCGCCGCGCGGTTTTGCTCGGCGCAGGCGGTGGACTCACGACGGCTCTCGGTCGGCAAATCACCGCGACGGGAGGTTGGCCCGCCGGCTTCGTCGGGAGGGTGGTTCACGATGTCGGCCTGGGACTCGGCTCCGCGGCTGTGGACTCGCACTTCACGGTGCCGGTGCACTTCGGTCCGCTTGTGGCACGCTGGACGCCAGCCGCGCGACGCTGGCCACTTGTGCGCGTGAACGCGACGAACCTGCTGTACGCGACCATGCTGGCTTCGCAGGCGAACACCAAAATCGACTGGGAAGCGACGCTGTGGTCTGGCGCGGTCACTCTTCAATCGCTGTACAGCTTTGACGGCGGAGTCGATCGAGCCAGTGCGGCGCCGGGCACCATTCGCATGCGGACAGGCAGCAGTCGCTGCGTGCCGACGTCGTCAGGTGCACGACGATGCCGGCTGGAGCTCGCCCATGAAACGGTGCATATCCAACAAATGGACATGCTCCACGATTGGATTGGCCAGCCAATCGAGGATGCCGTGATCATGCGCCGCCTGCGTCGCCATCGTGTCTTCCGACATGTCGAGCTGGGCGCCGTCGGTCCGCTGAGCATTGCTGGCATTGAACGCCTCCGGCGGTACGACACGCGATGGAGTGAGTACGAGGCGTCGTGGCTGACGGCAGGGCGCGGAGCGATCCCAGAGCCGCGACTTCAGGCCAAATAGCCGACTGTGGCCCCGCGAGCTGTGTGCGTGGAACAGGGGCCACCATTGCCCGACAGTTGGTCCAGCCTGACTCTCGTTTAGGGCAGAGTGCATCGTGATCGCAGGCCCGGCATGGCGGGACCCAGTGTGCCTTCTGCGATGATCGACACCGACTGGCTCGTCACGTTGTCGTACCGCTTCACTCCGGCCGCGCCGGTTGTGTAAAGGGCGAACAGGTAGCGCCCGGCTTCCGGTCCGTTCTCGTTGGCCGTCTGCATGTCCCAGTTGTCGCCGAGCTTCACGCCACCATTCAGTACCCCCCGGTCGTTCGCCGAGATCGTCCGCTGCACGAAGTGCGCTGAGGACAGCAGCAGCGGATTGGACTCGGAACGCGAACCGGTCGGTACCGATACGGCAAGCGGAGTGAAGTTGCGGAACCGCGAGGGTGCCAGCGCGGCACGCAGGACGAATGCGGCGACGGCAAGTCGACGCCGGCGACGCGTGCTCGAATGTCGACACCGCGGCCGGTCCCCGCACCGTGCTCGCCTCGCTCCTACCGTGGCGTTGAGGCATGAGCGCGCGGGGCCATTTCGGAGCGACAGGTCAGGACCTTTCGACGCGATGCGCGCTATGGACGATCCCGCCGGCTCGGGCTATGTTCAGGAAATTCGCGATTTGCTCCTCTTCCAGCGTTCCGCGCAGAGCCCCGAATGCGTCGCACGTCCAGTGTCCTGCCACTGCTCATCGCCACCGCGACCGCCCTGCTCTCCGCATGCCGCGGTGATTCCTCGACCGCACCAACACCCGTCCCTCCTCCGACGGCCACGGTCAAGCCCGGCCTGAAGATCCTCGCTGGCGCAGGTGCCACCGACACGATCAACGCGCAGCCGCTGCAGTCCCTCGTGGTCGAGGTGCGCGGGCCGGACAGCCTGCCGGCACGAGGCACGGTGGTGCGCTTTGAGGTGCAGCGCACCACGGACACGACGCGGCGAGGGTACGCGACGATGCACGCCTGCTCCGTCTCGGAGCCGGTCTGCGGACAGTTTCCAGGTGCAGACTGGCAGTCGGTTGCATCGGATACCGTCGACGCGAAGGGCAAGGTCAGTGCGCTGCTGCGCTTCGGCACCATTGCCGGGCGCGCAGTGGTGCGCATCGTCGTTCCCGATTTCGCATACAGCGATTCCGCGATATACACCGTGACCCCAGGTGCGGCAGCAGCGGTGCGCCTGGCTGGCGCAACAACCATGCTCTCCATCGGCAGGACGAAGTCGATGCGTGGCGCGATCGTCGACAGGTGGGGGAACCTGCGCAGCGAGCTGCCGACCGTCAGCAGTACGTCCGGCAGCGCGCTCTCGCTGGACGCGACGACCGGCGCTGCCACCGGACTCGCGCTTGGGACCGAGACCGTGTACGCCAGCTTCGGCACGTTGAAGGATTCGACGATTGTCACCGTGGTCCCGCAGGGACGATTGCTGGTCTGGTCCGCCTCCAACGGCTCCGTGCGCATGATCGACATCGATGGCACCGACGCGCGTACGGTGATCAGCAGTGTCGGCAGTGACCTCGGCACCTTCCCGCAATTCGACCAGGCGCGCCAGCAGGTCACGCTGCATCGTGGCACCTTCAGTACCGGCGGTCCGGCAACGGTGATCGTCGTCATCGACACCAGCGGCGTTGCGAAGCGCGAGATCAGCTCGGGCGTGCTCGGCAACGTGTATGCACAACGTCGGATGGCCGACGGCAGCATCAGGGTCGTGGCCGGCGTCACCGGCTTCCCTGACGGCACGCTGTCGAGCATCCTGCCCGATGGCACGGTCGTCCAGCTGCTCAACCTGCCGGGCATGCTCGACATCTATGGTGGTGCGGACATCTCCCCGGACGGCTCGAAGGTCGCCTACCTGACCGCCGGCGCAAGGGGTGCCGAGTTGCGCGCGCTGGACGTCGCAACGGCAGCGGGAGTGACGCTGGCGCCAGCGGCGCGTGCGCCGCGCTGGTCGGCGAGTGGTGATCGCGTCGCCTATCTCGATCCAACCAGCATCAACGGCTTCGGCCTCGATGGGACCCTGAACGTCGTCAATGCCGACGGCAGCGGCTGGCGCCTGATCAATGCCGCGGGCTTCAGTCCTGGACTGTCGTGGTCGCCCGATGGCACGTACGTGATCGGCCGGAACAACATCGGCGCACTGCAGGTGACGCGAGTCAGCGATGGGGTGGCCGTCCGGCTGCAGCTGGGTGATCCTGCGTTCAACAACGGCACCTTCGACGACCTCTTCCAGCCGGATTGGCGCTGAGTCAGCACGCCGCCTTGAACTATCCGTCACCGAACGCCTTCGAGGCCGAGTACGCCCTCACCCTTTCAGCCGGTCAAAGCTCAGTCCGCTGCTCGCTCATCGCCCACTCCGCGCCCAAAGTCTCAGGTCAACTGGGATGCCGTCGGCGCTATCCGACTGCAAGACTTGTGCAGAAACTCCCCTAGTGTTGAGCCGACGCCGGGCGCGATGAGCAGCGGAACGCGCTCAGTGGAAAGCACGAGAGTGTGACGAGAGATCTGAAGTACGGTGCCAATTGCCCGCCCTGACTGCTTGGACTCCACCCACGTCACCCGCACGCGTGGTACTCCTGCCACGCAGACCATGAACGACGGCTGGACCTCCTGCCGTCGCGCTCGCGAGCAGGCGGGGTGAGACGGGTGCGTCGCTAGTGCTGCGAACGTCTCGCCGGCGAGACGGCAGCGTAGTCGATTCCCGTCCGCTGAGCTAGCAACTTTGCTGCCGCTTCGGAGTTTCCTTGGATGTTGGCGACGAAGATTCGCGCGAGACCCGGATCGGCGTCATCTGGGAAGACGATGTCGATTTTCGAGTCTTGAATGTGACCCTGCTGCTTCAGTTCGTCCAGCATCTGCTGCAGCCGTTCCAGCAGAAGCATCTGCGACTTTCTGGATTCGATGCTCGATGCGAATCGCACCGTGATCGGAATCCAAGCGTTTCGACGCTTCGTCACGACTTCTTCTGGTGATGTCCCATGTCTCTCTATCCTGCTTCCGATTTCGTGAGATCTCAGTGCTAGCGGAGTGTCGCTTCGGCGTCGATGATGCCTGCCCCGAACTCTTCGCAGAACTGTGTCTGCCCCAAACAGTACCGTGTCTTGAGACGATTTCGAACTTGCGATGGCACCAGCTCCGGCTCCTTGGCCAGAAGCAGCGCCACCACCCCTGTTACAAAAGGGGCCGCCATCGAGGTCCCGTCCCAAGTATCATAATTCACCTGTGCCGCCAGTTTCGCTCGGTACGATGGGACAGTCGACCAGATTTCCACCCCAGGCGCACAGAGCGCAATATGTGGTCCAGTGTTGCTGAATTGACCGCGGCGAAGATTCTGGTCCACCGCTCCGACGGCTATAACTCCCTCTATGGCAGCAGGATACGAAGTCTCGTTGCCCTCCTCGTACTCGTTGCCCATCGCAGCAACCACGACCGTGGTGTCGAGAGAGCGAGCAATTATCTGCTCCTCGACGGGATCGTGCGGCCCGCCTAGGCTCAGGTTCACAATATCGCACGTCTCGAGCGCCTCTCGGAGCGTGCGGTAGTAGAGCGCTGGGGAATATGGGTCCAGCGCCTGATACACCCTGAGCGTCGGCTTGCAGACGCCCTTCATCCCCAACGGCCCTGCGGGCACGGCCGCCACAATACCCGTCACATGCGTTCCGTGTCCAGACGTGTCCTTGGACCGTGCTGACCGGGGGACATAGGTGGCCTTGCTCCCAGCAAGGTCTGGATGGGAACTGTCTAAGCCAGAGTCAATGATGCCAACGACGACCTCACAGACGTCACTGAATCCGGCCTGCTGCCGCGCTTTGTCGAGATTGATCGCCGAGACGCCCCATCTGCTTGGCTGAGCCCCAGTCCCCTTCGTGGACTGTGCACCGCTTCCGCGGTGCGCGGTCAGGACGAACCGGGGCGGGGCGACGAAGGCAAAGTCGACAGTCGGATCCTCTCCGAGCTGCTCCAGTAACTCTCGCGTTTCCGCATCGGTCGTCACGTCGATGACATAAGCGTCCGGCAGTGGGAGGGTCGGCTCGGCAGTCTGTCGAGCGCGCGTCGATGGACGCGCCTGCTGTGCCTTCTCCACCGCCGCCCGACCGCGGCCTGCTGCCGGAAACACCGCGTCCGCCTTCCCGGATTCAATCAGGCGATTCAGCGTGCCGTCCTGGGTGTCAATAGCCTTTGCCACGGTCTTCCGGACTGCGTTCAATTTGACTGCCACGACGTGCCACGCCATTGCGGATTCTCTCGAGAAGAGGAGTGTGAAACGGCACCGGTCTCAACTTACGAACGATACCCCGCCTACAGACTTGCAACGCGCGCTGCGAGCTTTGCCGTGACCAGTTTGAACCCGGCCTTCGTTGGATGAAGCTCGTTGGCCCAGTGCTCGCGGTATCCGCCATCATTGCGCAGCTCAGTCCGAAGGTCGACGAAGTGCACATGGTTGAAAGCGGGAAGCGAGACCAGTGTCTCCATCATGTTGTTGAAGCGATCGATGAGGGTCGCGGTGACTTTCGTGTTCAGCGACTGATCCACGTGACCCTTGCTCACAAATCCAGGGCGCAGCCACGGCCCGGGCAGCAGCGACCACCCTCCCATGAACCCGCGTCCATCGGGAACCGGGTGCGCGTAGCCGTGAACGACGATGGGCAGGGGGACGTCTAGATATCCCTTGGTGATGGTCGTCAGACCGCTGATCATGTGCGCATACGCATCACGCATGCGGACATCGATCACACCGCGCACGATGTCGTCATTGGTAGCGGGCAGAGGTGATGCGGCATGGTTGAGCAGGAGAGAGAACTGGTCCCCCGCGATGTCGTTTCCGCCGCCAGACAGCAGAATGGCCCTGGGGACCTCGTTGGCTCGTAGCAGCTTCTCCAATCTGCGAGCGAAAGCTTCAGCCTGTCCGCCGGAGTACGCCATGTCTTCGATCCGGTCACCCCGGTGCGCAACCGACTCGACGTTGTACCCGTAGTCGTCCTCGAGCATGCTCAGGACGTCGTGCATGGGATAGTCGAACCATGAATCGCCCTCGGCCATCAGCGTGCCGGTTCGAGCGGACAGGCTCAACATTGAACGTGTGCGCTCAGGAATCGCCAGTCTGCCGGCCTGTATCGCTGCCACGTTTCGAGTCCGTGTCAGCCTCGCAGCCTTCTGGCGACGACGCGCAACCCGGGCGCGCACCAGTAGTACCTCTGTACCGGCTTGCTCGCCGCCCTGAATGGTGGAGGCAAGCAAGGCATCTGCCTGGTTCTTGCGCTTGCGGCCACTCTTCGAGCGTTTCTTAGGACCTTTCATCGTGCCCTCACGTGGGAACCTGACCGAACCGGTCGGGCCTGCCCGCTTGTGTCTCCGAGGTGTCGCCTGACCTTAAAGTCGCGATGCAGCGCCGCGGGCGGCGGCCGAGCCTTTCGACACCCGTCGCAAGAACAGGCCTTGGCTGCCGGTACCGTGAATCAGTCACTAATTGCTCCATCTACGATCTGCGCTGGGCCCGATCCGCACAAGGCGTCCCTAGTGCTCGCGGTCCGGCGCATGGCCCCGCCAGCGCTGTGCTTGCGGAACCAACGCGCGCACCAGAACTGGCTAACGACCCGGATATCGGCCGGCTCGCAACGGGATTCTTCCTGGGAAGGCGTCTCCTCGCCGATCAGCAGGTCGCGTGCCTGCGAAGGCGAGACGCTCACATCGGCGGGGCAGGGATTCTCCGCCGTGACGCGAGGAATGATCCAACGAGACGACCTCCCGACCGTTGAGGCCGCCGACGAAGCGAGCATTCGGCTATCGGCAAGCAACATGGCGAACGGCTGGCAACCATCAGGTGGATCACACCGAACTCGCCCGTTGATAAGCCCGGTGCAGACAGCACCCCAAACTCCTACACCCGTGAGCAGGCAATCTACCGCAGCAATTGACGGGGCCGCCTCACGCGGCCCTTTTCCGAGCCGGACTCCGGCAGCCCGTAGCCCCCGGCACGGAGCAGCGCATGGCGATTGCGTGGCTCCAGACGCGCGAGCCGATGTGGCCGGGAGGAACCATCCTAGAGACCCGACACTCCATCCAACCGGAGGCGCTTGTACCACATCCAGACTATGCCGCGGACAAGCAGGCCCCTACGCCAATTCCGCCACTGGCACCCAGCACGGACGAGATTGTACCACGGCGACTCGCACAGCCGGGGTCAATCAAGCATCCTCGTGGGTGATCACAGAGCCCATGGTTGCTTGCCGGTTGCATGTCTCGACGACCCGAGCTTTCAACCGCTACTCCCTCTGAGAGACCTCTCAATCAACTACAGCTAGCGGTGTGCGGCTTACCCGAAGCTCTGTGAGGAAGCGGTCGCCGCCACCACCATCCTACGTCGATACATCAGTCCACGCGGCCGTTGGGCAACACGACGCGCATAGAACAGCACGGCCTCTCTAAGTGTCGCTCTGGTTCCAGAAATCTCCCGTCCCCTTCCACGCGAGCGCGATCAACACCTTGCTCAACGGCGTGAAAAGAACTGGTCGAGGCGCATTGAAACTCCGCCGATGAAACGCAGATCATCCGGGCCGCTACCGTTGTTGAGGTCCAATCCGAGATAGACGTACTGCAGAAAGATCCTCGCCTCGATATAGTGGCGCCACTTCTCGCCACGCACGAACGCACTCTGGGGCGGGACACCCGTGGCGAGGCAGGTAGCCGGATCCCGGAGGCAGACAGTGGCGGCTGAAGATGCGCTGGTATCCCTTGCAGTGGCGGTCTCGAAGTTCTGGAATTGCCCATAGGAATAATCAACGTACGCCGCGGGAGCCCAGCCATGCTGCGCAAGGTCGCCAGCCTTTCGATCCTTCTCGAAGAGCGTGAGACGCCCGCCAACCGCCCACGAACCGAAGAGATCATCCTCGAGATTCCACACTCGCGCAGACCGCTGCCCATCCGAGACACTCTGAAAGATGGCGCGACCGACCGGGCCGAAACCCCAGTGGAACCTCGTCTTGTTGACGTTGAATCCACCGAAGTTGAAGGTGCTCGTCGCTCCAAATATGACCTGCGCTGCCTTCTTGGACTGGATCTCATCGCCGGCCGTCGTACTCGAGGAAGCCCCTGTCACGGCGATCGTGGTAAGGCGAAGTGATACGGCTGGATCCAGATAGAAGCGATCGTACCCGCGATCTTCCTGAGCGATCAAGGATGCTCTGGCGTTAGTGTAATCGACCCTCTTCGATGCGTCCCCTTCCGCGCGCTGGCGCTTGATGAGCGTGTCGCATGCGAACCAACATGACCACCCGAACACGCGAGGCTGTGATTCAAACGCGAGGTAGACCGCTGCCTGAGCAAATTGTGAGCTCTGCACGGACGCCGTCTTGCCGTCCGCGCTCTTCACCACACTGGCCTGCCCGTTCGAGAAGATCGAACCGCCCACGATACGGACACGCAACGCCTCGAGCACCTCGTTGTCACTGCCCGCGAGCACTGCGAGCGCCGGCGTCGTTGCTTCGATCGCGGTGGATGCTACGAGACCAGCGAGTTCCGTTGTTGCAACCGCTAGCGCCTCTCCAGCACGTACCACGCTGTCTGCGAGGATCCGAACGTCGTCATCACTCGCCGCCGATTGGGCAGCAATGGCGCGTAGCACCAACGCACTTGCACTCACAATCGCTTGCTTCCGAGCGAGTGCACCGACAACGCTTGCGTTGGCCGTGACACGCGATGCGTCGGAAGCTGTCTCCGCCGCCGCGAGAGTGGCTTGGACGACGCCTGTTTCGGCGAGCACATCTAGGCCCACTATTGAAGTGGCGACTGCACCTGAATGGCCAACTATTATCGCGATGGCTACGCCGGGCGCCTGAAGCTGTTGCCGGAGCAGTTCCACCTTAGCCCTTACGGCCAGCGCTCGCGTCAAGAGCGCGTCAGCCGTTCGCGCTGCGTCGGCTGACCTAGCCTTCGCCGAGCTGAGTGCTACAGCACGCGCGGCCGCGACCTGCGCCTCCGCGGTTGGGGGGACACCTTGCCCCAAGAGGCCGTAAACTGGAATGAGTGCTGCAATCACCGACACAACGGTCCTCGAGTACGCTCGCATGGCAGCAACTCGCCTAGAATTGTGAGAGAAGCAACTGACAGACGGAGCACCTACAATGCGAATGTTCGGTGCTTGGGGATACGGGCCGACAGCATGGGTGGTGCACGCGAAGCACTCTAGATGGGCCCGCGCGCGTGACGACTCTCGGTCGTCACGTGGTTGACCGTTTCGTCTTACCGAAGTAGCGATGCAACGCTTGCTTCGGAGCACGCTTTCTGAGCGACTTCGCTGCGCTCGCAAATTTGTCCGGACGAACCACGTCGCCAAGAAGTCGTGAGCGCGCGCCGCGAAGTTGTTTGGGTGATGCCCAAGCATCTCCAAATGCGCTTTTCGAAATCCGGATGATGGCCGTAGCGTATACCGCCAACTCGACCGTGGACAGCTCACTCTCCTCAGAGGTCGCAGAGCCTAGAAGCGCGGTCCAGTTCGTCAACAACCATTCTACCTGTGCGAGATTCGTGGGCCCGTTGGTTGCAGCCGCCAGCACTTCGATGGCTCGTGTCTGAAGCGTGTCCATGATGAGCTCCGTGCGTTAGGGAACGACTGCCACGCCAAGCCCCGCGAACCATGCGTCTATCTGGTTGCGGAACTGGCCGTACGGATTGGGGCCACGAAATGCTCGTCCGTACAGCATCACCTGACGCGATCCGAGCCTAAGTCGGTTTGGCAACACATAGCCGATCACAACGTTGGTCTGAAGCCGTTTCTCAGCAGCATTCAATCCATTGTGATACGGGAACACCGTGCGATTGGCAATGGTAATGGCGCCGCGCCAATGCCCTCCAACGCGATCAGACCCTGGGTCAAGCGCGATTCCAGTGGCCTGACGCACATCGAACGTGACAGCGGCTTCGGTCGTTGGAGGGATAAGTGGAACACGGCCGGGATCTGCCTCGCCAGGGAAGAGCTGATAGTGGCCGCCCTTCCCGATTCGCTCGACCTCGACCGTCGCCTCGGCGAGCCAGTGAGGAATCCGATAATACCGAAGCGATGTCCAGCCTCGAACGGGCCAGTACGAAACGTTCACTCGATCGAATGGAAACGGACCCCGGTCCGACGAGGAACTCGAGATCACATATTCGTCGCCAAGATGTGTACTGATGTGAGACTTCGAGCCACCGAGCCGAAGCTCGAGATTCTTTGTGAGCGCACGCCGTAGAGCCAGGTCGATTCCAAATGTGTAGTCGGTATTGAGAATCGGCTCGTTGTGAGTGAATGGATCCCAGAAGAGATGGAATGCGATGGGGACTGAGAGTTGCATGGTGACGCGCCCGTCCGTTCGATCCGGCGGCGGCGTCCCCCTTTCGTCTTTGGGAACGTACGGCTGATCAGGTGACGCGAATCCGCTCCACGTACGATTGGACAGCGCAAGGATGGGGTTCACATAGCCAACATCAACGAGCAGGTACCGACGATCGTCACCGATGGCTGAGGCCTGTCGGTCGCGCTTGGAGGAAGCCAGCTCATATCCCCGCCCCTGTACCAACGCGACCCGCGTGGCCGGCTCTTGCACGTCGGAGATCCGAACAGGACGAGTGCCGGTATCCTGGAACCAAACGCTGTGCGCGCAGCCACTCACGCCAGTTGCAATGACGAGAAGGTAGGCTGCGGCCTGCAGGGTCCGATACGTAGCCCACCTTGACCTTTCCCTTACCGCACCGACCGCTCTCTGCCATTCTCCCGGCTCCCGCCTCGACGTGACTGCCCGAGCGCTTTCGACGCACCGACTGGTTCTCCGCAAGAACACTGCGACCATAAGAATGCCTCACGCGTAGATGACAGATACCTTGACGGCCAAGCGCCGATACTTTCGCGAGATGGCCGGAACGCCATGCTTCTCTCGTCGGCGGGCGGCGATGACATGTAGTGCGCTCGTGGCGTCCATGCGTGACCATGACGGCGAGGACCGGCAGCCACGCGGAGCGCAGGGAGTTACGTGGCGTTCGTCGCGTGTTCCTCCGTCCTCACGTCCGGGTCGCTTTGACTCGAGACAGCCCCAAAGACGATCCGAACGTGGCTCAGAGGCGCGGCCGTGTCAATGATCGCCTAGAAGTCTTTGCGGGGTGCGTAGTGGAGTGACCTCGATCAGCTAGACAGAAGCGTGGATTGGGTTTGACCTTCGAGGGCGCGGCCTGCGGAGGCCTCATGTCAATGGCCCACCCAAAGTCTCGCTTTCAGCTGCGCCTTTGCGGCCGCGCTGATATCTGCCGCGCGGATGCGGGTGAAGGAGCGGGTGAATTGCTGGTAGTCTTTGAGGACGGACGTGCGCAGGTCGAAAACGTTCACGGCAATTCGCAGGGAAGGTTCATCACGTCGGCTCGGACACGTGTCACGGATGGGATCTAAGGAAAGCAGACATTAGCAGCATACGTACCTGGTAGCTCCACCGTCTCAGCCCTTGCGAGAGGGGCGCTTAGCGCCTGCAGCGACAGATCGATTCTTCGTCGCTGGACTCTTCTTGGTCGCAGCCTTCCCAGCGGTCTTTCTCAGGGCGGAACGCTTCACCGGAGACATCGGCGAAGCGACATCGCTGACATCCTTGCTGCTGGCCGGAGCAACGACGTTCGAGATGCCGTACGGTACGTGAACAGATCGAACGTATCGCGCGGCAGATTGTATGTGGCCGACTTGATCATCGAAGTAGATGTGCGGCTTCAAAACTCCGAGGACAGGCCCTTTTTCGACGCCGCCGAGGAACACCGCGTCGTTGACCATGACCCCCCAGCTCTTCAGCGTTTGCACCGCGCGTTCATGGGATGGCGCGTTCCGGGCCGTGACGATGGAGACGCGCAGGCGGATCTGGTACGAAGCGTCGTTGCGGCGTCGTTCTTCCTCGAGACGCTGAATTCTGGAGATTCTCACAAGGAACTCCTTCAGTGGGCCGGGCTGATGGTGCGTGCCAGCTTGCGCCTGCTCGTAGCCGTGAAAAGCTGTGATGTCTCCTGCCTGATATACGCGCTCCGACTCGTCGCTCGCCAGGACACCGTCGAAGTCGAATGCGATCCGGAGCCCGGTGTCTGCGGGGTCATCGACTGCCTCTGACGCCATCACATGTCCGGCAGGATGCCCCTTTTCGACCGCCTCGCGCACGCCCGCGGCGTCGCCACTGAGGAACAAGGCGATGTGCAGCGGAGCGATGAACTCGTACGGGGTTCGACCCTGTGTGAAGACGGCGCGCGTGACGTCGAGTTGGTAGTGCTGCATCGATTGCATCACGCGAAGCCCCGTATCGGGATCGTTGCGCGAGAGCAGGATGACTTCGACGAGCGGCGACGCTGGCGTTCCCACGGCAAGGTCATTGAGCGACAGCAAGCGCCTGACGAAGGAGAAGGCTGGCCCCCTCGGGAGCGGGTCTCGCAAGTGGGCCTCCTGATACTTGCGATACTCCTCCTCGCCCTGCTCCTTGAACACCGCGTCGGACTCCGAGAGGTCGAACACCGCGCTGGACGCGACCCCAACGACCAAGCGGGTTGAGAGATCGTAGGGGGGCAATTCGCACCGGATGATGGGGGAGGCTGCTCAGGCCGGCGACGACAGCCGACCCCTCACTCGGAAATTAGTCCCGATGCTACGATATGCTCAGCGGCATTCGCGCGGCACTTTCCACGGTCAGAATACCAGCTGCCGCTGACAGTCGGCTGATCAGTCGAGGCTCCGAGGCCGGAGGAATGGCCGGACCGTGGCTGACTGTATTGGCTGACTAGCAAAACCGAGGAGAAAAGAAAAAGCACTGTCAAACATACTGACAGCGCTAAGTTCTTATGCTGTAATGTGTTATCCAGAGCGGGAGACGGGACTCGAACCCGCGACCTTCAGCTTGGGAAGCTGACACTCTACCAACTGAGTTACTCCCGCCGCACTCACCGCACCCGCACGTGCCAAAACCAACCAGAGCCACAGAAGGGGATTGAACCCTTGACCGCTCGATTACGAATCGAGTGCTCTACCACTGAGCTACTGTGGCATTACCCCCCCACCTGCCCTCCAACCACACGTACCGAGGATGCCCTGACGCGGACTCGAACCGCGACGCCTTGCGGCACCACCCCCTCAAGATGGCGTGTCTACCAATTTCACCACCAGGGCAAACATCCAACCTTGCCGTCCTTCCCGCGCCGACCCACGACGCCCTGATCCCAGAAAATGCAACGGGGCCGACGGGGCTCGAACCCGCGACCTCCGCAGTGACAGTGCGGCACTCTAACCGACTGAGCTACGGCCCCAGTTGTGATCCTCCACCTGCACCCACACCCACGACTCCACCCACCGAAGGTAGCGCGTACGGGAGTCGAACCCGTCTCTGAACCTTGAAAGGGTCCCGTCCTAACCGATAGACGAACGCGCCGCAGGGCCGAAACGCCTCGACTCCACCACACCGTCGACCAACCACACGCACTCCCCACACCCACACCAACACCCGCATAGCGCTAACGGGATTCGAACCCGTGTTCCAGCCTTGAGAGGGCCGTGTCCTAGTCCCCTAGACGATAGCGCCGTTCGTCGTCCACCCGCACCCGCAACTCCCTCCCGCACAGGCCCGGCAGGAATCGAACCTGCAACCCCCGGTTTTGGAGACCGGTGCTCTACCAATTGAGCTACGGACCTTCACCGCGTTCCCGTGCAGAGTATCGACCCGCCAACCCCGGCCGACCACCCCAGGGTGCCTGACGGGGATTGAACCCGCAACCCCCGGAACCACAATCCGGTGCTCTAACCAATTGAGCTACAGGCACCATGCGTACCGCCCCACAACAGACACCCAAAATAGACCAACGCCGCCGCACGTTCAAGGGCCGGACCCAACCCGACCGGACCCAGCCCCGAACGAACCAGACCTATTCCTTCGAGCGCTCCAGATAGTCCCCGGTGCGCGGATCCACCCGGATCCGCTCCCCCACACTCAGGTACTCCGGCACGTTCACCGTCACCCCGTTGTCCAGCTTCGCCGGCTTCTGGCTCGCACTCTTCGTCGCCGTCTTCATCACCGGCGCCGTGTCCACGATCTCCAGCGTCAGCGAGTTCGGCAGCTCGATCCCGATCGGACGGCCATTGTAGTACTCGGCCACCAGCTTCATCCCGGGCTGCATCCACTGCGCGTTGTCGCCCAGCATCTCGTCGTCCATCTCGAGCTGGTCGTAGTCGCTGCTCTTCATGAAGTAGTACGTCCCCGCCGTCTCGTACAGGAACTCGAGGTCGTGCGTCTCCATCATCGCCTTCTCGATCGCGTCCGCCGCGCGGAACCGGTGCTCGAAGTTCGAACCGGTCCGCAGGTTCTTCATCTTCGTCTGCACCATCGCGCGCAGGTTGCCAGGCGTGTGGTGACGGAACTCGATCACCCGGCAGGGGTCGCCCTCCATCACGATCACCATGCCGCGACGAAGCTGCGTGGCCGGAACTGCCATATCAGTACATCCTCAACTCTGGGGTCCGTGTAGTGAACAGCCACGAAACATAGCGGACCCGGCCCGCCCGCTGCAGCCCACGCCCGGCTCCCGACCCGACACCGCCCCCGCCCCCTGTCACAGCGCCGGACGCCGCCCCCGGACACGGTCCAGTACCACCCGCACCGTCGGCCACGCATTCCGCGCCGCCTTCGACGCCCCCTCCGCCGTGGGGTGGATCCCGTCCGGCTGGTTGAGGCCGCTCACCCCGGCCACCCCCTCCAGCAGGAACGGCATCAGCGTCGCCCCGGTCGCCTTCGCCACCGCGGGATACACCGCCCGGAACGGCCCGGCATACCCGGCCCCGAGATTCGGCGGCGCCTCCATCTGCACCACCACCACCTCCGCCGCCGGCAGCCGCGACCGCACCTTCCCCACGATCGCCAGCAGGTTCTGCTGCAGCTGCGGCACCGACGTCCCCCGCAGCCCGTCGTTCGCCCCGGTCTCGATCACCACCACGTCCGCGGTGTCCTTCAGCAACCAGTCGGTGCGCCGCAGCGCTCCGGCCGAGGTCTCACCGCTCAGCCCGGCATTCTGCACCTGCACCCGGTAGCCGAGCGAGTCCGCGATGTGCCCCACCTGGCCGGGCCAGGCCTGTACGGCCGGGTCCGCCAGACCGAGACCGGCCGTCAGGCTGGTGCCGATGAACAGCACCCGCACCGGCCCCGTCTCGGCCACCCGCCCCATGTCCACCGAACTTCCCGGCGGCAACGGCGTTTCAGTGCCAGCACCGCCTGCACCAGCTACCGTTGACGTGTCGGGAGACGTGCCCCCCCGATCGGCAGATTGTGGCGCCGCGCCGCCGCCGCAACCATGCACCGACACCAGCAGCACGCCGAGCACCACGGCCCCGCGCAACCGGGCCGGACGGCCCCGCTTCGCACCACCCCGCGCGCCCCGATCCTCACCACCCCGCTGCTTCCGCATGTCTGACACCGGTTTGTCGTCATCCAGCCGCGCCGCGGCGCCCAGGGGCACGACGCCCATGATCGCGGTCCGCTCCCTGACGAAGGAATATCGCAGCGGCGGCGACGCACTGGCGGTCCTCCGTAACGTCACCTTCGACATCGCCGCCGGCGAGACGGTCGCCATCGTCGGCCCCTCCGGCAGCGGCAAGACGACGCTCCTCGGCCTCCTCGCCGGTCTCGATACCCCGACCACCGGCTCCGTGCTCCTCGCCGGCGCCGACCTCGCCACGCTCGACGAGGACGCCCGCGCCCGCCTCCGCGGCGAACGGGTCGGCTTCGTCTTCCAGAGCTTCCAGCTCGTGCCCACCCTCACCGCCCTCGAGAACGTGCAGGTGCCGCTGGAACTGCGCGGGATCCGCGACAGCGAGCCGCGCGCCCGCGACCTGCTGGAACGGGTGGGCCTGGGGCATCGCATCCATCACTTCCCGACGCAGCTCTCGGGCGGCGAACAACAACGCGTCGCCATCGCCCGCGCCTTCGTCAATCGCCCGCGCGTGCTCTTCGCCGACGAACCCACCGGCAACCTGGACGGGAGCACCGGCGAGAAGATCGTCGCCCTCCTCGAGCAGCTCAATCGCGAGGATGGCACCACCATCATCCTCGTCACGCACGACCCGGTGCTGGCCTCGCGCCTGGGCCGCCGCATCCGCCTCGCCGACGGCATCGTGATCGAGGACACGGGTGCCCCGGCCACGACGCCCACCCGCGCCGATCGCGCCGATTCCGACGAACCCGATGCGGTCGGGGCGATCGCGTGACACCGCCCCCCACGCTGCCCGCCGTCTCCTGGGCGCGACTCCCGGCCCTCGCCTGGAAGGAAAGCCGCACGGCACGACGACGCCTGCTGCTCTACATGTCGTCCATCGCCCTCGGCGTCGCGGCCCTCGTCGCCATCGACAGCTTCGCCGACAACCTCACCACCTCGGTCCGCGAACAGAGCCGCGCCCTGCTCGGCGGTGACGCCTCGCTGACGACACGCGCCGGCATGACACCGGCCGCCGACTCCCTGGTGGACTCGCTCGCGCGCAGCGGGATGACCATCGCGCGGGTGGTGGAGTTCCCGTCCATGGCCGCCATCACCGCCAGCGGCAACACCCGCCTCGTGCAGGTGCGCGGCGTGAGCAACAGCTGGCCGCTGTACGGCGACGTGGTCACCACGCCCGCCGGCGCCTTCACCCGCATCCGCAGCGAACATGCGGTGATGGTGGACCCGGGGCTGCTGGTCTCCCTCAACGCGAAGGTCGGTGACTCGCTCTCGCTGGGCTACGCGACGTTCGTGATCGCCGGCACCCTCACGCAGGTGCCCGGTGATGCGGGGTTCGTGTCGGTGGTGGGCCCGCGCGTCTTCGTGAGCGAGCAGTGGCTGGACGAGACCCGCCTGCTGAGCTTCGGCTCGCGCGCGTCGTACGAAACCCTGCTCAAGATGCCCCCGGGCATCAAGGCCACGACGTGGGCCGCGAAGAGCAAGCCGGCGCTGGAGAAGCTCAAGCTGCGCGTGCGCACGGCGGCCGAGTCGGAGGCGAACGTCACGGAGGCGATCAACACGCTGGGTGACTTCCTCGGCCTGGTGGGCCTCGTCGCGCTGCTGCTCGGTGGCATCGGCGTGGCCTCGGGCGTGCACGCCTTCATCCGCCGCAAGCAGGAGACCATCGCCGTGCTGCGCTGCCTCGGCGCGACCAGCAGGCAGGTGCTGGTGGTGTACGGCGTGCAGGCGGCGATGATGGGCCTGGCCGGCGCCGCCGTCGGTGCGGCACTCGGCGTCGCGATCCAGCTCGCGCTGCCGGGACTGGTGCGTGACCTGCTCCCGGTGGATGTGAGCGTGTCGCTGTCACCGATCGCGATCCTCTCCGGGCTGGCGGTGGGGGTGTGGGTGGCGCTCGCCTTCGCGCTGCGCCCGCTGGTGGGGGTGCGCAACGTGTCGCCGCTGCAGGTGCTGCGCACGCAGGTGGACGAGAGCCAGCAGCAGCCGTGGTACCGCGACTGGCGCGGCCTGCTGGTGCTGGCGGGCATCGTGTCGAGCATCATCGCGCTGGCCATCTCGCGCGCCGGTGGCGTGAAGGAGGGGCTCGCCATCAGCGCCGCCATCGCGCTGGTGCTGCTGCTGTTGCTGGGCAGTGCCTCGCTGCTGATGTGGGGCGCCCGCCGGGCCATGCGCGCCGGCTGGCCGTACGTGATGCGGCAGGGTGTCGCGAACCTCTACCGCCCCAGCAACCAGACGCGGTCGGTGGTGCTGTCACTGGGATTCGGCGCGTTCCTGGTGAGCACGCTGTACCTGCTGCAGACGGCGCTGCTTGCGCGTTTCTCGATGGATGCGGCGGCCAGCGGCGGCAACGTGCTGTTCTACGACGTGCAGGACGACCAGGGCGCGTGGATGGACACCATCGTCACGCGCAGCGGCCACACGCTGATCCAGCGCGTGCCGATCGTGACGATGCGCCTGAGCGAGGTGAAGGGCGTGCCGGTGAAGGTGGCGCAGAAGGCGGCAGAGGCGCTGAAGAAGGCGCCGTGGCCGTACACGCGCGAGTACCGCAGCACCTACCGCGACACGCTGGTGAAGAGCGAGACGCTGACCAGCGGCGCCTGGTTCGACACGGCACCCGCCGCCCCGGCCGGTTCGAGCCGCGTGAGCATCGACGAGTCCATCGCCGACGACCTGATGATCAAGGTCGGCGACGTGCTCACCTGGAACGTGCAGGGGGCCACGGTGACGACGGTCGTGGCCAGCACCCGCAAGGTGAACTTCGCCCGCTTCGAGCCGAACTTCTTCGTGGTCTTCGAGCGCAAGGCGCTCGAGGACGCGCCGAAGCAGTTCGCGGTGATCGCGAACGTGACCGGCGACAGCGCCATCGCCGCGCTCCAGCGCGACGTGGTGCGCAAGTACCCGAACGTGAGCTCGCTGGACATCTCGCTGATCACGCGCACCATCACGAACATCCTCGACAAGGTCAGCAGCGCGATCCGCTTCATGGCGATCTTCGCGCTCGTGATGGGCGTCCCGGTGCTGGTCAGCGCCGTCGCCGCCACCCGCCGCGAGCGGCTGCGCGAGGGGGTGCTGCTCAAGGTCCTCGGCGCCACCCGCGTGCAGATCGGCCGCATCATGCTCAGCGAGTACGCCGTGCTCGGCCTGCTCGGTGCGCTGAGCGGCATGCTGCTCGGCATCGGCGGGGCGTGGGCGCTGGCGACGTTCAGCTTCAAGGTGCCGTTCGCGATGGCCTGGGGGCCGGCGTTCGCGATCGCGGGGCTGCTGCTCGGGATCACGGTGCTGGTCGGGATCCTCACCGGGCGCGAAGTCTTCCGCGAGACACCCATGGCGGCGTTGCGCGAGTCGTGAGTGCTTCGCTCTCGGTGGGATAGCGAGCAGGGTTCACGCGGAAAACGCGGAAGCGTCCTGCCGCGATGCCTGTCTACGTCACCGCTCGCCGCGTTCGAATGCCGGCGGAACTGCGTACCCGGATGCGCAGTTCCTGCAGCAGTTCCTGCAGCAGTCACTCCAGCGTGAGCCGTCACCGGCGCCGCAGTGGTGTCGTGGGCTCTTTCCGCGTTTTCCGCGTTTTCCGCGTGAACCTTGTCAGCAGAGCCCGAACATCAAGGAGCCACGAGACACAGCGTCGACGCCGTCCCCAAGACCCCCGTCAGCGGTGCCCGAACATCATGGAACAACGAGCCGCGCCGTGGTCGTCTGCCCCGAGGTGATGGTCGAGCGCGTCTCGACGAGTGACCCGCCGAACGGGATCGCGATCACGCGCAGCGCCCCCGGCGGCATGCCGGTGAAGGTCGCGGTGCCGGTGCTGTCGGTGTTCTTGTTGCCCACCAGCGTGTTGAAGTTGTTGCCGGAGGCCTGCACCACCACGCCCACGTTGGGTGCCGGTGCGCCGCCGAGGGTGGTCTTGGTCACGACCACGCTGAGCGTGCCGAGGGCAGCGCGCTTGGCGGCGAGTCCGGAGGGAATCGGGGCGCGGAGCACCGACATCAGGCTGTAGATCGAGAGCCCGGTCGTGAGCGCCGGTGGCGCGGCCTTGGGCTCCAGGATCAGGTCCACCCGCGTGTAGTTCTCCGGCTGGCCGATCACGTCGCTCGACGGGTTGATGCCGCGCACCACCGCCAGCACGCTGTCGCTGCGCAGGTCGGCGTTGAACAGCGAGACGAAGGCCGCGTCGGTCACGTCGCTCCAGGCGTAGGCGACGCCGGTGAGGCTGTCGATCACGAACGGCTGGTAGAAGTAGCCGCGCGGCGGCTTGCGGACGTTCGCGAGCTCCACCCGCATCGCCGGCTTGCCGGTCTTCGCCACGTCCCAGAACAGCAGCGATCCGGTGCCCCCCGAGGCATACGCCACCTGGCGCGTGGGCGAGAGGAAGTCGCCGAAGGTGGCCCGCAGCGTGTCGGGCACGATCACGTCGTCGTCGCGGGTGACGGTGCCCTTCTGGTCGCGGAAGCGCAGGAAGAGCGGACGCGGCGTGGTGTCGTTGAAGGCGGAGCGGGTGGTGTCGGACTGGATCGTGAGCACCAGCCAGGCCCCGCGCTGCTGCGCCGAGTCGGCGGCAGAGAGCGTGACGGCGAAGCGGAGGCGCTGGCCGTAGAACGCGCCGCGCCAGAAGTCCTTCACGCCCGAGAGCTTGCTCGTGTCCACCGGGTTCGAGAGGTTGCCGGCGGCATCCAGCAGCGTGTCGGTGCGGATCACCCACTGCCGGTGCGACACCGGCACGGCGGTCGAGTCGAGCCCGTTGACGAGGAAGAACTGGTACCGCGCCTTGCCGTCGAGCGGCTTGGTCAGCGACACCTCGCCCACCAGCGAATCGACCACCGAGGCGTTGTTCACCGTGCGCCCGAAGGCGAGCGCGAACATCCCCGGGTACCGCACCTGGGAGACCTGCGTGAACTGGCTCTCGAAGCCGGCACCACCCATCGGCGTCACGGCGCCGTCCTCGGAGCAGGCGCCCAGCGTCGCGAGGGCCGCCAGACCCAGCACGGTCGCGCGGAGGTGGGAGAGTGTCGTGTGCTGCATGCCGCGCCGGGTCATCGTGCACCTCCCGCCGGTGCGCGCTTCACGCCGAGGCGGTACGTCAGGCCAATCGTCATGCGCGGGCCACCGAAGTTCTTCACGGCGGCCGGTGGCCGCGTGAACGGGGTCACGAAGGCAGGATCCTCGAGTGCCGGATCGCTGGGACGGATCTTGTCGCGGTCGAAGTTCATGAACTGTGCAATGCCGAAGCTGGCCGTGGCACCGAGGCGCTTCGTGAGCTCGGCCATGCCGATCACCGCGATGCCGTACGTAGGTGCGACGAAGGTGCCGGCGTTCGCCCCGCCGGCCGGCGACGGCAGCATGGCGTACAGGCCGCCGTTCAGGCTCACGCCGGCGCGGTACTTCCGGTCGTCATCCATGTCCTTGATGGCGTCGAGGCTGAGCCGGCCGGCAATCATCGTCGCGGTGCCGCCCACGGCCACGAACTGGAGGCTGTCGCCCACCGGCCGGTTCTCGTACGGGAAGTAGGCGCCGTTCACCTTGGTCGTGCCGGCATCGACCGTCGCACCGACGTGCAGCCACTCCGGCGAGAACTGTCGCCTGAGCCCGAGGGTCAGCATCGGCAACGAGGAGCTGGTGGCGTTGGCGGCCTCGAAGCGCGAGGTGCCGATGCCGAAGGAGAGCTCGGTGCGCCGCACCGGCACGCTGCTGCGGGTGCGACGTGCGCCACCGGCTGGCGCGGTGTCGGGACGACGGACCTGGGCCAGCAGGGAGAGCGGCAGTGCGCCGGCAAGCAGCGCCACCAGGGCGCTCTGGCGCAACAGGCCACTCCGGTTCGGAGAGTGCATACGGAGACTGAAAGGGGCGGGAACGGCCACGCTGCAGCCGCGCGGTCCCCGCGGGGGGAACCCACGGGTGTGACGATAGAGGATAATCCCCGTCACCAGTCGCGGCGCGGCACAACGGCCGCGCCCGCCAGCCCCGCTGCAGGCTACTTGAAGCGGATGCCGTTCGGGGCCACGTAACCCTTGGCCGGCACGACGGGCGCCGCCGGCTTCGCGGGTGTGCGCGGCCCGTGCCCTGCCGGACGTCCGCCGGCAGCCGCCCCGCCGCCACCCGCGCCGCCACGGCTCCGGCCTGCACCCTCCGCCGGCGGACGCTCGCCACTCTTCATCGTCAGCGCGATCCGGCCCCGCGCCAGGTCCACCGACTGCACGGTCACCGTGACCTTCTGGCCCACCTGCACCACGTCGTTCGGGTCCTTCACGAACCGGTCGGCGAGCTGGCTCACGTGCACCAGCCCATCCTGGTGCACACCGATGTCCACGAACGCCCCGAAGGCGACGATGTTCGTGACCACACCCTCCAGCACCATGCCGGCACTGAGGTGCTTCATGTCCGTGACGTCGTCCCGGAACGCCGGCGGCACGAAGCTCTCGCGCGGGTCTCGTCCGGGCTTCCGCAGCTCGGCGACGATGTCCTGCAGCGTCGGCAGCCCCACGTCATCCGAGACGTACTTCGACAGCTCCAGCGACGACAGCAGTGCCTCGTTGCCCACCAGCTCCTGCAGCGACACGCCACGGTCCTTCGCGATCTTCGCCACCAGGGCGTAGCGCTCGGGGTGCACCGCGCTCGCATCCAGCGGATGGGCACCACCGCGCACGCGCAGGAATCCCCCCGCCTGCTCGAACGCCTTCGCGCCCAGCCGCGGCACCTCCTGCAGCTCCTTGCGCGCCGTGAAGCCGCCCTTCGCATCCCGTGTCGCCACGATCGCCTGCGCCAGCGCCGGCCCCACGCCGGACACGTACGCCAGCAGCTGCGCCGAGGCGGTGTTCACCTCCACGCCCACGCGGTTCACGCAGCTCTCTACGATGTCATCCAGCCGCTGGCGCAGCTTGGGCTGGTTCACGTCGTGCTGGTACTGCCCCACGCCGATCGACTTGGGATCGATCTTCACCAGCTCCGCCAGCGGGTCCTGCAGCCGGCGCGCGATGCTCACCGCGCCGCGGATCGACACGTCGAGGTCGGGGAACTCCTCGCGGGCCACGTCGCTGGCCGAGTACACCGAGGCACCGGCCTCGCTCACCACCACCACCGTCGGGGCCGGCGGCTCGAGCTCGCGCAGCGTGGCCCGCACCAGCGTCTCCGTCTCGCGCGAGGCGGTGCCGTTGCCGATCGCGATCAGCTCGGGCTTGAAGCGGCCGACGATCGCGCGGATGGTGGCCGCGAAACGGTCCTCCTGGTGCAGGTAGAGCGTGTCGGTGTGCTGCAGCGCGCCGGTGCGGCTCACCAGCGCCACCTTCACCCCGGTGCGGAAGCCGGGATCGAGCCCCAGCACGCTCTTCTCCCCCGCCGGTGCCGAGAGCAGGAGCTGCTCGAGGTTCCGCCCGAAGATGAGGATTGCCTCCTCGTCGGCGCGCGTCTTGAGCTCCAGCCGCAGTTCCACCTCGATGCCGGGCGACAGGAGGCGGTTGTAGGCATCGTCGGCCACCTGCGCCAGCAGCGCGGCCGCCTTCCGCGTGCCGACCACGTCGCGCTGCAGCCGCGGCCCGATGTCGGCCACCGGCGCGTCCACGCTCCACACCAGCTCACCCTCGGTCTCGCCGCGGCGGATGGCCAGCACGCGATGTGACGGGATGGTGCCGAGCGGCTCGCGGAACTCGAAGTAGTCCGAAAACTTCGAGACCTCCTCCTTCCGCCCGAGCGCCCGCGCGCTCTTCACGGCGCCCTTCGCCCGGGTCACCTCGCGGATCCATCCGCGCACCGCCGCGTCCTCGGCCACCTGCTCGGCGAGGATGTCGCGCGCACCGGCGAGCGCCGCGTCCACGTCGGCCACATCCTTCGCCGCGTCGACGTACCCGGCGGCGGCATCGCGCGCGCCGGCGTCATCCACCGTGCCCGCCCAGATCGCCTCGGCCAGTGGCCCCAGGCCGCGCTCTCGGGCGATGATCGCACGGGTGCGACGCTTGGGCTTGTACGGGAGGTAGAGGTCCTCCAGTGCCTGCTTGGTGGTCGCACCGAGGATCGACGCCTTCAGCCGGTCGTCCAGCTTGCCCTGCTCGTCGATGCTCTTGAGCACCGCCGCCCGCCGCTCCTCCAGCTCGCCGAGGTACTGCGCCCGGTCGCGCACGTCGCGCAGCTGCACCTCGTCCAGCCCGCCCGTCATCTCCTTCCGGTACCGCGCGATGAACGGCAGCGTGTTGCCCTCCGCGAACAGCGCCAGGGTGCGTTCCACCGAGGTGACGGGGAGCGCCAGTTCACGCGCAACGGTCGAGATGAGTGACGGAGCCATCGGGAAGGTCTGGGTGGGAAATGCCGGTGCCGATCGAAGCGGCAAACTGCGCCCGTCACGTGCGGACGGCAACGCCTTGACTTCCGTCCTTCGCGGGGCTTCTACGCCTGACGGGCATCGTCAACAGGGTTCACGCGGAAAACGCGGAAACGCACTACATCACAGCCGGCTTGGTCGCAGTTCCTGTTTCTGAAATGCGGAAGGAACTGCGTGGGAGGGCGCGCAGTTCCTTCCGCATTTCTTCAGGTCGAGCCGTCGCCGGGGTGGCCGCGCTGTAGTGGGTCCTTTCCGCGTTTTCCGCGTTTTCCGCGTGAACCTTCTTAACGATGCCGTATGAACAGCTAATGCATGTCCGCCGGCGACATCGCTGTCCGATTGCGTCCGGTGCGCCAGAGCAGCAGCAGCGGCAGGCCGAGTGTCATCACCGCACCGCTCAGCAGGTAGATCTTCGAGAACGAGATGACGCTGGCCTGCGCCAGCACCTGCCGCTCCAGCACCTGGTACGCCTGGGCCGCCGCGGTGGTGGCGTCGGATCCGCGGGCCACGAAGGCGCGCGAGAACCCCGCCAGCCGCTGCGTCACGTCCGGGTCGCCGGCCGACATGTGCGTCACCAGG
This sequence comes from Gemmatimonadaceae bacterium, assembly GCA_020851035.1. Taxonomy (NCBI): domain Bacteria; kingdom Pseudomonadati; phylum Gemmatimonadota; class Gemmatimonadia; order Gemmatimonadales; family Gemmatimonadaceae; species Gemmatimonadaceae bacterium. The sequence continues at coordinate 50,365 of JADZDM010000017.1, forward strand.
CTGCTGCGGGCGCTGGCGGTGAAGCGGGAGAGCAGCGTGGCCATGATCGCGATGCCCAGCGAGCCACCCAGCTGGCGCGTGAGGTTGAACAGCGCCGTGCCCTGGGGCACGCTCATGGGTGAGAGCTCTGCCATGCTGGCGTTGGTGAGCGGCACGAAGATCAGCCCCATGCCCACACCGCGCAGGATCAGCGGCCAGAACACGTCGTCCGCACCGGCGTCCAGGCTGAGCTGCGACAGCCACAGCATGCAGGTGCCGAACATCGCCACGCCGGCCACGATGGTGTAGCGTGCGTCGAGCCTGTTGGCGTTGCGGCCGATGATCGCCATCGTGAACGCACTCGCGATCGCGCCCGGGAAGATCACCTTCCCCGTCTGCCACGCCGTGAAGCCGTGGAGCTGCTGGAGGAACACCGGCAGCACGAAGATCGAGCCGTACATCGCCAGCCCCAGCATGGCGGCGAACACCACCCCGACGGCGAGCTGCCGGCTGCGCAGCACGCGCAGGTTCACGATCGGTTGCTCGAAGGTCAGCTCGCGCCAGATGAACGCGGCCATCGAGAGCGCGCTGATCGCGGCGAGGCCGGTCACCAGGCCGCTGTCGAACCAGTCGTTCCGCTCGCCGCGCTCGAGCATGAACTGCAGCGTGCCGATGCTGGTGGCGAGCAGCACGATGCCGGCAACGTCCACCTTGGTCGCCCGCACGGCGTTCTTCGAGTCGCGCACGAAGGCCCACACCAGCGCCGCCGCAAGCAGGCCGAGCGGCACGTTGATGTAGAAGATCCAGGGCCAGTCGAGGTTGTCCACGATGTAGCCGCCCAGCGTGGGGCCGAGCGTCGGCCCGACCATCACGCCCATGCCGAAGATCGCCTGGCCCTTCCCCACCTCGTCGGGCGGGAACGCCTCGAACAGCGTGGCCTGCGCGGTGCTCAGCAACGCGCCGCCGCCCAGCCCCTGGATCACGCGCCAGAACACCAGCGGCCAGAGCCCCGTCGCCGCACCGCAGAAGAAGCTCGCGGCCACGAAGAGCAGGATGCTGCCCACGAGGTAGTTGCGTCGCCCGAACCAGTTCGAGAGCCAGCTCGACATCGGGATCACGATCACGTTCGCGATGATGTATCCCGTGCTCACCCACGCGATCTCGTCCAGCGTCGCGCCGAGGTTCCCCATCATGTGCGGCACGGCCACGTTCACGATCGACGTGTCCACCAGCTCCAGCACCGCCGCCAGCGTCACGGCGGCGGCGATCCAGTAGCGGTTGGCGTACGGGTCTTCGGCCACGCCCGCGCGGGAACGCGCGGGCACCGGCTGCACGGTGGTCGCCATGCTCAGCGGGTCAGGCCGGGCAGCGTCGGCGGGTCGGCGGGCGTCACCTGGTGTTCACGTGTGCCACCACGCTGAGCCCGATGCGCAGCGGATGCGTGGTGTCCAGCCCCTTCGTGATGCGGATCCGCACCGGCACCCGCTGCACGACCTTGGTGAAGTTGCCGCTGGCGTTGTCGGGCGGGAGCAGCGTGAAGCGGGCCCCGGTGGCGGCGCTGATGCTCTCCACCACCCCCTCGATCACGGCCCCGTCGTAGGCGTCCACCTCGAGCTGCACGGTCTGGCCCACACGCAGCGTCTCGAGCTGCGTCTCCTTGAAGTTCGCGGTCACGTACAGCCCCGTGTCCGACGCGATGTTCATCAGCATCTGGCCGGGCTGCACGAGCTGGCCCACCTCCACCAGCTTCTTGCTGATGGTGCCCGACGCCGGTGCGGTGATGGTGGCGAACGAGAGCTGCAGCGCCGCGTTGTCGCGCGCCGCCGTCGCCGCCGCCAGTCGGGCCTCGGCCAGCCGCACGCCCGCCTGCATCCCCGCCACGTTGGCGCCGGCGGCAGTCTCCTGCCGCTGCACCGCCACCAGCTGCGCCCGCATCGCGGCCGCCTGCGCCTTCGCGCCATCGAGCTGCTGCTGGCTGACGATGTTCTTCGCAGCCAGGTCGGTGAAGCGCGCCAGGTCGGCCTCGGCCTTCACCACCTGCGCCCGCGCCGCCTCGATGTTCGCGGCCTGCACCGCCGTCTGCGCCGAGGCGGTGGCCACCATCGCCTGCGCCTGACCGGGCGTGCCACGCCCGCCACTGGTGGCCCGCGCCGCCGCCAGGTCAGCCTCGGCCTGCGCCAGGCGCACCTTGTACTCGCGGTCGTCGATCGTCACCAGCGGCGCATCATGCACCACGCGGTCGTTCTCGGCCACCCGCACCGCCGTCACGAACCCACCGACCTTCGCCAGCACCGGCAGCACGTGACCGTCGATCATGGCGTTGTCGGTGCTCTCGTGCGCACGGGCGTACGACAGCGTGCGGAAGCCCCACACGCCGCCCGCCAGCACCAGGGCGCCGAGGATGAACGGCAACGGGCTGCGCTTCGCCTGCACCGGGGCACCACGCGGCGCCGGTGCCGGCGTGACGGGAACGTCGGCGGCACCACGGCCGGCAGGATCGGGACGCACCTGGGTAGTCATGACGACAATCCTTCCGCTCAGCGGAGTGACGAGATGGAGCCCTGCGAGCGGGCGATCGAGATGCGCGCGAGCTGGCGGGATGCCAGCGCGTCCACCAGTTGCGTGCGGGCACCGCTCAACCCGAGCAGCGCCGAGGTGACATCGAGGTTGCCGGAGACGCCGGCGGTGAAGCGGTCGCGCGCCTGCGAGAGTTCCTGCTCCGAGAGGCGCACCCGCTCGCGGGCGGCATCCACCGCCTCGCGCGCCGACTGTGCATCCAGCAGCGCACTCCGCACGTCCACGCTCACCTGCGCGAGCAGGTCGCTGCGCCGTGCCTCCAGCTCCTGCTGCACGTACGACTGCTCACTCTCGCGCGCCTCGCGGCGTCCCCCCTCGAACACCGGCACCGAGACCCGCAGCGCCCAGGTCCAGGTATTGAGCATGTTGGTGCCGACGTTCTTGCCGATGAAGCCGTCGTCCGCCACCGCATTCACCGTCGGCAGGCGCTCGGCGCGAATCGCGCGGGACGCCAGGCGCGCCGTGGCGAGCTGCTGGTTCACCACCTGCAGCTCGGGACGCTGGCGCTCGGCAGTGGCGAGAGCCACGCCTTCCTGCGGGATCTCGAGCTCACCCGCATCGAGCGCGTCGGCGATCCGGATCGGCTGGTTCAGGTCCACGCTGATCGCGCGACGCAGCTCGAGTTGCGCCTTGTCGCGCTCCACCCGCGCCCCGATGAGCTGTGACCGGATCGACACCAGCTGCGACTCGGCGCGGGTCACGTCCAGCGCGACGCCGGTGCCGGCCCGCAGCGTTTCGCGGGCGATGCGCAGCAGGTCGGCGGCGAGCGTCGAATCCGCGGCACGCGCCTCGAGCACGGCATCGGCGCGCTGCACGCGCACATACGCGATGGCCGCCTGGGTGGCCGCGGTGGCGCCGGCCTGCGACGTCTCCGTGCGCGCGGTGCTGCCCTGCTGGCGCGCCAGCCGCAACCGTGCCAGCGCGGCACCATCGAAGATCGTCTGCTGCACCCGCGCGCGGACGTCGCTGGTGGGCACCGGGCCAAGCACCTCACCATCCGGGTCGAAGAACGGCGCCGATCCCGGTGCGGCCGGGAAGCTGATGCCGAGCGTGGCCGTGTTGAAGGTGCGGCTGTTCGCCTCGGTGATGCCGGAGAGTTGTGGCAGCAGGTCGGCGCGGCGCTGGTTCACCCGTGCCTCGACCTGCGACGCACGCGCCGTGGCGCCGATGACCGCGGCACCCTGGAGGCGTGCGCGCGCTGCGGCGTCGGCGAGGGTCAGCGAGAGCACCGGCGTCGCCGGACCCTGCGCGTGGAGTGCGGCGGTGGACAGCGACAGGGCGAGTGCCAGCGCGAGCTGCGCGCGCGCGCGGAGGCGGACGTGTGGATGTGTCATCTACGCGGAAGGGAGCGGCGACGGCCTGAGGGCGGCGCGGACGAAGCTGAGCAGCCGGTCGAACACGGCGTCGGCGTCGTGCAGGGCACCAGCGGTGCAGAGTGTCGGGTTGGCGCGCATGAGGGCGTGCTGCACCATGAGGGCGTGGAGCATGCGCGAGGCAGCGGGGGCCTGCGCGGCGTCGAACACTCCGTCGGCCACGCAGGCGTCGATGGTGGATTGCATCAGCCGCTGCCAGCGCAACGCGACGCGCTCGGCGAAGAACTGGCTGAGTTCGGGGAGTCGCGGGAGGACGCTGGACACGAGCCGGTAGAGCACCGGGAACTTCGGCTCGTTGACGTACGCCCAGAACGTGCGGGCGACGCGCTCGAAGTCGGCGAGGGGCACCGGGTCGTGCGGCTCGCGCTCGAGGGCATCGAGGCGCTCGACGATGGTCCGTTGGATCATCTCGCGGAAGAGCGCTTCCTTGTTGGGGAAGTAGAGGTAGATGGTGCCCTTGGCGACGCCGGCGAGGCGGGCGACGTCCTCGAGGCGCGTGTCCTCGAGTCCGTGGGCGGCGAAGGCGGTGAAGGCGGCGTCGATGATCTGCGCCTCGCGTTCCTCGGCAGGTCGCCTGGTCCGCGCCTCGTGCCGTGGCGGTGCGTGCTCTTCAGTAGTGACTGACTCGTCAGTCATCGCGAACTCCAAAGAAAGGCCCGCGGTGTCCGGGCGTCTCTCACGATACTGACTGGTCAGTCATTAATCAAGCCACGATCGCCCGCCCTCTGCTCAACGGCCCGTCACCCGAACCCTGGTGACGGGCCGCCGCCCACTGCCCCGGCCCGCGCCCGGCCCTCCTCCGACTCAGGGCGTGCAGCCCGTGGTCCGCCGCGTGTCCGTCAGCGCGATGATCTTCCACGTCTCGCCCACCTTCGCCACGTGGAACACGTCCACCCCGCAGTGGATGAAGCGTGGGCCCACGTACAGCGAATAGTCCACCCACACCGACGCCAGCGTTCCGTCGATCAGGACGCGGGGATTGAAGATCCGCTCGTCGATGGGCTGCGGACGCGGCGTCCCGACCATCCGCACGAAGGCATCCACCGGCGTCGCCGACACCCGCCCCTTTCCATCAGGCCCGGTGTCCGACGTCAGCAGTGCCACCATCTGCGGATGGAACACGGCCCGGACCCGCGCACTGTCGCCGGCCCGCATGGCATCGAACAGCTCACGCACCACGGCGCGCTGCGCCACGGTCTCCGACTCACTCGCCTGTGCACCGGCCGCACCGGCGGCCATCATGCCGGCGAGCGCCAGCACCACGGTGCGCGTCCGCAACCGGCTCATCGCGCGGCACCACCGTTCGCCGCATACGTGCCCTTCAGCTTCGACGACTCACCTCCGACGGTGATCGTGCCCTCCAGCACCGTGCCGTTCACGGTCAGCTCGATGCGGAACGGCCCGGCCGGCGTGTCACCGGTCATCGTGACCTGGTTGCCGGCCTGTGTCACGCTGCCCACTGCCACGTCGCCACTCTCGGGGTTCCCGCAGGTGCCGCCATACGTGCCCGAGGCGCTGCGGGTGATGAGACACTTCACGTCGAACTGTGCCGCGCCGAGCAACGGCCCCGTGGTGACGAAGTCGTAGGTGCCGGCCGCCGTCGCGAGCGCAGCACCTGCAGGTGCACCTTCCGCCGCGAACGTCCCCGCCAGCGGCATCTCCATGCCCTGATAGGCCAGCGTGCCAGCCACGCGATCGGCGCCGGTGAACTTCAGCTTCACGCTCACCCCGCCATCCGGCGTGTCGGCGAGGATCGTCATGCCGCTGTCGGACTGGGTGACCGTGGTGATCGGGATCACGGGAAAGCCGTCGGCCGCGACGGTGCCGCCCAGCGCCTCACCGGTGCGCTTGACCACGATGACCGTCTTCACAGCACCCTGCGGACTCTCGATGCTGGTGGTGTAGGTGCCGGTGACGGGACGGCCCTGCGACGCGAGGCTGCCGGCGACGAGCGCCACCAGCGCGACGGCGCGACCGGTGAGGGAGAGCGCGAGGCGAATGGCGGATGAGCGCATGGGGGTGGGTGCGGGGGGGAACGGGTCGTGCAGCGACAGGGCTCACTACGGCACGACGGATGATCCGGATTCGGCGCCCTAAATCATGGCCCGGCACCGGGCCGGCACAAGCGCGGAACGCGGACCGGCGATGCGGAATCCGGACCGCACCGTGACCGAGCCGGAACGCGCCAGTCACGCGCCGCTGACGCGTGCCCCGGAGCTTCGGGAGTCACCCTGCCCGAGGGCCACGATGCCGTACCACGCCATGACCGCCGCACCATCCGCACCCGCCCGCCGCGTGGTGCTCCTCGTCCTCGACGGCCTGCGAGCCGATCTCGTCGGCGACCCCCGTTTCCCGCACCTGGCCTCGCTGGCCCGCGCCGGTGCCTGCACCACCGACGCCACCACCGTGCTGCCCAGCGTGACCGCCGTTGCCATGACGTCCCTGCTCTCCGGGCTCGCGACCGCCGACCACGGCGTGACCAGCGATCGCTTCCGGGTGCCCGTCACCCGCGTCCCGCTGCAGACCCTGCCGATGCTGGTGCGCGCCTCGGGCCGTCCCGCCACGGGCATCGTGCGGCAGGTCCCGTGGCTCATCCGCCCCCTCGCACGCCGCATCGTGGACGCACTCGGCCTCGATGACACGCGGTTCGCCAGCGCCAACGCGCACTCGCTGCTCTCGGCCGCGCTCCCGGCCCTGCGCGGCCAGCGCGACGGGCTGATCGTGATGCACTGGCCCGACTGCGACGCCATCGGCCACCGCACGGGGTGGATGTCACCCGCCTATCTCGCCGCCGTCGCGCGCATGGACATCGCACTTGGCACGCTCCGCCACGAACTGGCGCCCGCCATGCACGACACGCTGCTGATCACACTCGCCGACCACGGCGGCGGCGGCCGCGTACCGACGCACCACGACAGTCCGCACCCGCTCGACTGTACCATCCCGATCCTCATGGCCGGCGCGGGCGTCCACTCACAGGCGCTGCCGGCCGGCCTGTCGCTGCTCGACGTGCCGGCCACGGTGCTGTGGGCACTCGGCCTGCCGGTGCCGTCGACCTACGCGGGCACGCCGATCCATGCCGCGTTCGAGGCACCAGCGTTCACGACGCCTGGCGCCGTCGCGGGCACGCACCTCGCGGCCTCCGCCGCATGACCAACGTCCTGATCGCGTACGCCGACACCGGCGGTGGCCATCGTGCCGCCGCCAGCGCGCTGCGGGCCGCGCTGCTGGAGCACGGCCACACGACGACGGTCACGCTCGTCGATCCGCTCGCCGTCGAATCCCGTTCCGCGCCGGGCCGCATCGCCAGCCTCTACCCGCACGTCGTGCAGCGGGCACCGTGGCTCTGGCACGCCGGGTTCGAGGCCACGAACTCGCCACGTCGCATGGCACTCGCGCACCGGCTCGCGCGGCCGTTCACGCGACACGCCTTCCAGGCGCTCGCCGCACGCCACGCCCCCGACGCGATCGTGAGCACGCACCCGCTGCTCACCACCCCGCTGCGGCGCGCCTTTCCGCAGGTGCCGATCGTGGTGGTGGTCACCGACCTCGTCTCGGGGCATGCCTCCTGGTACGACCAGGCTGCGGACCACCTCATCGTGCCGACGGCACACGCCCACGCGGCCGCCGTGCGATGCGGCATCCCGTCCGCCGCGCTGAGCCACCTCGGCGTGCCGGTGTCACGGGCGTTCGCGGCGGTGCCGGGTGAGCGCGCGGCGCTGCAGCGCAGCCTTGGCTGGGCCACCGACCGCGCCACCGTGCTGCTCGCCGGCGGCGCCGAAGGCGTGGGCACCCTCGAGGCACTCGCCGTGGCCATCGACCGTGCACAGCTGCCCTGCGACATCGCCGTGGTCACGGGTCGCAACACTGCACTCGCCGACCGGCTCGCCCGCCGGTCGTGGCAGGGCGTGGTGCACATCTACGGCTTCGTGGCGAACTTCGCCGACATGATGCGCGCCGCCGCGATGCTGGTCACGAAGGCCGGTCCGGGCACGATCAGCGAGGCCTGCGCCAGCGGCTGCCCGCTGATCCTGTCCGGCGCGATCCCGGGCCAGGAGACCGGCAACGTGGACTACGTGGTGGCGGGCCACGCGGGCATCTGGGCGCCGTCACCGCTCGCCGTGACGGCTGCCATGCATGCCTGGCTGGTGGGGCGCGATGCCCCCACCGCGCTGCGCATCGCCTCGATGGCGGCACTCCGGCTGGCCCGTCCGAACGCCGCCAGCGATGCGGCCGCGGTGATACGGCAGGTCGCCGAGGCGGCGCGGCACGACAGGGCTCCTGACACGCAGGCGGTGCACGACGATCCACGGCGTCGCACCGCCGCCGCCTGACTCAGCGCGGCGCCATCGCCCCGCAGGAGGCATCCACCGGATCGGCGGCACCGTACGTCGTGCGCGTGGCGACGACGCCGCCGCGCGCGTCGCCGCGCACCGTGAAGAGCTGGCTGTACTGGCTGTCGCAGAGCGCCGCCGATGGCGCACCGCCCAGCGCCTGCACGATGTCGGTGACCGTGTTGCTGTGGCCCACCACCAGCACCCCGGTGTGACCGGACAGCCGCGACAGCGCGCGCACGGTGTCGGCCACGGCCTTCACGTGCGCCGCCACCCCCGCGCTCCCGATCGGCACCACGTGCACCGGCACACCGGTGCGTGCGAGGAACGCCGATGCCGTGAGCCGCGTGCGCTGCAGGTGGCTTACCACCACATCGGTGATCGGCAATGACCGCACCGCGCCATCCAGCGCCGCCGCACGTGCCATCCCCGCCTCGCTCAGCACGGGATCGTTCGCCGGCAGCGGCGCCTTCTCGGCGTGCCGCACCACCACCACCAGCATCGGCGATACGGCCGGCGCCGCACTCGCCGCCACGGCACCCGCCGCCGGTACGTGGGCACACGCCGGCACGACCACCATCGTCAACAGGAGCATCGCCGCGAGCGGCAGCCGCCGGAACGTCATGGGAGGATCCTCGCGCGCCAGGCCGGCGGCCAGAGCTGGCACGCCTCCACGCGTCCAAAGAGTTGAAAGCGCCGCTTCGCGAACGCCTTGTATGCCGCATCGCGCAGCCAGCGCGGCACGACGTGGCCCAGCACACCGAGGACCCACCACGGCCCGCCCAGCAGCCGCAGCACCGACAGCGCCGCATCCGAGTGGACCTGCACCGACGCGCCGCGCGAGCCGGACGCAGGCAGGTAGAGCACCGTCGAGTCCACGCCGGTGAGCATCGCGGCGAACGGCGACAGCAGCGAGCGCGCCGTCTCCCCCGCCAGCGCCGCCGCGCGGATGCGGCCGTCGCGGTCATGCTCCATCGTGAAGCGCACTGCGCGATCGCAGAAGCCGCACTCGCCGTCGAAGAAGAGGATCGGCGACGTCGAGTCCGCCGCCGTCGTGAGGCCCGGGACCACGGCCGACACCGCGCTCACCACCCCATCCGTGAACGGAGCGACGTGATGTGCGCCACATGATGGCGCCCGTGCCAGTGGTACCGCAGCAGCGACAGTTCCACCGTCTGGGCGCCGAGTTCGGGGTGCACGAAGGTGCGTGCGAGCATCGAGGCATCCAGGCCGCGCAGGCACGCCACCCAGCGCGCGTGCAGCGCGTCGATCAGCGAGAGGCTCGTCGCCACCGGCACCGTCGAAACATCCGGCAGCAGCGCCCACGCGCCCTCGTCGTAGGGGCGGATCGTCGGGCCCTCTTCCGTGAAGGCGAACTTCACGCGCACGTAGGCGTGCATGTGGCTGTCGGCCACGTGGTGCACCACCTGTCGCACGCTCCAGCCGCCATCGCGGTACGGCGTCGCGAGCTGGGCCTCCGACAGCCCGTCCACCGCCGCGCGCATCGCCGACGGCAGTGCCGCGATCCCCTCGATCGACTCGGCGATAATCGACGCGGTGATGGTCGCCGGGATCTCGAACCGGCCGACGGGATACTGCAGTGACGTCTCGCGCATGCAGGCGGGCGGGTCAGGCGTTGGCGAAGTGGGCGGCGATCTCACGAAGCTGCGCGGCGTGCCGCAGCTCGTGGCCGCCGATGGTGTACACCCACTCGTAGAGATCGAGGTCGCCGAAGACGGGATGCGGGTGTGACACCGTGGAGAGTGCGAGCCCGTCCGCCTGGCGCAGCTGCGAGAGGAGCGAGCGGCGGTGCTCCAGCAGGGCGGCGCGCGCCTCGACGGCGGAGACTTCTCCGGTGGGCTGCACCCGGTCCGGCGCCATGATGCGGCTGCTGCGATCGGGCAGCCGCCGGAACCGTTCCACGTTCACGGGCACCATCTCCGGCCCCTCCATGGGCACCGCGGCCATCCCCCGCAACTCGGCGGCCTTGAGTTCCGTCAGCCGGGTCACGCCCTTCTCCACCCGGCAGAGATGCTCCAGCACCTCGGCCGCCGACCACGCGTCCTCCGATGGCCGCGCCTCCTGCAGCCCGGGCGGGATGGTGTCCAACGCCGCCAGCAGGTCGAGCCGCGCCCGGTCGGCATGCTCGATCACGGCCTCGAGTCGGGGATGCACGCGAAACACTCCTCCCGGCCTTGCCGGAGCCCTGCGGGGTCGATCCCAGCCTGGAACGTGGGGTGCCACCACCCGATAAAGTTAGCGCCGTGACCACGCCCACCGACCCTCGCGCCCCGGCTGCCACCTCGCTGCCGGTGCTCGCGGTGCTGCCGGAGCTGCTGGCCGCACTCGATGCCGGCACGGCGGCCGTCCTGGTGGCCCCACCAGGCGCGGGCAAGACGACCTGCGTGCCACCGGCCCTGCTCACCGTGCCATGGCTCGGCCGACACCGCGTGCTGCTCCTGGAGCCTCGACGGCTGGCGGCCCGTGCCGCCGCGAGCCGGATGGCGGCCCTGCGTGGCGAGACCGTGGGGCAGGTCGTGGGCTGGCGCATGCGCGGTGACACGCGTACGAGCGCTGCCACCCGCATCGAGGTCGTCACCGAAGGGGTGCTGACGCGGATGCTGCTGGACGACCCCACGCTCGACGGGGTGGGCGCAGTCTGCTTCGACGAGTTCCACGAGCGCTCGATCCATGGCGACACGGGACTGGCTCTCGCGCTGCACACGCAGGCGCTGCTCCGCCCCGACCTCCGGCTGCTCGTGATGTCGGCCACGATCGACGGCGCCCGCGTGGCCGCGATGCTGGGCGATGCCCCGGTGATCACGAGCAGTGGTCGCGCCTTTCCCGTCACCACGGCGTTCCATCCGCCGCGCCCGGGTCAACGCATGGAGGAGGCCGCCGCCAGCGCGGTGCGCGAGGCGCTGCAGGGGCACGACGGCGACGTGCTGGTGTTCCTGCCTGGGGCCCGCGAGATCCGGCGCGTGGCCTCGCTGCTGGACGCCGGCGTGGCCGACGGGGTGGATGTGCGTCCGCTGTTCGGCGCGATGGAGACGCGTGAGCAGGACGCCGCGATCGCCCCCTCGCCGCCCGGCCGGCGCAAGGTGGTGATCGCCAGTGCCATTGCCGAGACCTCTCTCACCATCGAGGGCGTGCGCGTGGTGGTCGATGCGGGATGGTCACGCGTCCCCCGCTATTCGGCGCGCACGGGCATGACGCGGCTCGAGACGGTGCGGGTGTCGCGCGCGAGCGCCGACCAGCGCCGCGGGCGCGCAGGCCGCGTTGCGCCGGGGCACTGCATCCGCTGCTGGCACGAATACGATGACGCGGGGCTCCGCGCGCACGGTGCGGCCGAGGTCCTCGATGCGGACCTGGCACCGCTGGCGCTGGACCTGGCCGGGGCAGGCGTGCGCGACCCGCACGAGTTGCGCTGGCTCGACACGCCGCCCGCGCCGGCGTTTGCCGAGGCGCGGGCGCTGCTGGCGGAACTGGGCGCGCTCGACGCGGAGGGCCGGCTCACCGCGCACGGCGCAGCGATGTCGGCCACGGGGGTGCATCCGCGCCTGGCGCACCTGTTGCTGATGGCACGCGAGCGAGGGTCGCTGGCGCTGGCCTGCGACCTGGCCGCCGTGCTCGAGGAGCGTGACCCGATTCGTGCGGCCGACATGCGGCTGGTGGACCCGGACCTGGGGTTGCGCATCGATGCGGTGCGCAACGGACGGCGCGCGCTGCCGGCGGGGCTGCACCTGGACGAGGCGGCGCTGGCGCGCTGCCGTGAGACGGCACGCACGTTGCGCGACCGGATGGATGTGCGCCGGAACGACGAGCGCGGCGTCGATGCGCCACTGGAGCTGGGGGCGCTCGTCGCGCTGGCGTATCCGGACCGTGTCGCCCGTCGCCGCGACGGCGCTGGTGCGCGGTACCTGCTGCGCAACGGCTCGGGTGCATTCGTGCGTGACCAGGGCTCGGTGCTGGCGCGTGAGGAGTGGATCGCCTGCGCCGGCCTGGATGACGCGGGGCGGGATGCGACGGTGCAACTCGCGGCGCCGCTGGACCTCGCGACGCTGCGGGCGCTCCATGCCGGCCAGGTCGCGCGTGTGCGGCGAGTGGTGGCCGAACCCGCCACGGGTCGTGTGCGCGGCACGGTCACGGAATCGCTGGGCGCGATCGTGCTGGTGGAGCGTGTTGCCGAGGACATCAGCGATGCCGAGCGTGGCGATGCGCTGTGCGCGCTGGTGCGCGAGGGGTGGCCGGCGGCGCTGCCCTGGACCGACGCGGCGATCCGGGTCCGGGAGCGGCTGGCGTTCCTGCACGCGCATGATGCGCGCTGGCCGGACGTGAGTGACGCGGCGCTGCTGGCGGCGCTCGACGGCTGGCTGGTGCCGGTGCTGCGGACGGTGCGGTCACTGGACGACCTGCGGCGAGCCGACCTTGGCGCGTTGCTGCTGGACGGGGTGGACTGGTCGTTGCGTGCGACGATGGACCGGCTCGCACCGACGCATGTCACGGTGCCGAGCGGGTCGCGGATTCCGGTGGACTACGGCGACGCGGCGGCGCCGGTGCTGGCCGTGCGGCTGCAGGAGTTGTTCGGCGCGCGTGAGACGCCGGCGGTGCTGGACGGTCGGGTGCCGCTGGTGGTGCACCTGCTGTCTCCGGCGCATCGCCCGGTGCAGGTCACGCGCGATTTGCCGGGGTTCTGGCGGACGAGTTACGCCGACGTGCGCAAGGACCTGCGCGGCCGATATCCGCGGCACTCGTGGCCGGAGGATCCGGCGACCGCGGTCCCGACGCACCGTGCAAAGCCGCGCGGGACATGACGGGGCTGCGCCGACGGTGTGCGACCACGCGGTGCGCCGCGGGTGGCTATCGGGCTGGCAGTCCGAGCTGGGTGCGGACGTAGCGCTGGATGCGGCGCTCGATCTCGCCGCGGGTGCTGCAGGTGACGTCGCTGCCGCTGGTGCTAGTGGCGCGACCGACGCCCGAGACGTTGGTGGTGAGTTCGGCGCCGCTGCCGGCGGCGGCGATGGTGCTTTCCACGGTGAGGCGGATTTCGTAGGTCTCCGCCTTCTCGCCCGTGAGGTCGCTGCCGCAGTCGAGCGCGGTGCGGAGCTGGAGCCCGTTGAGTGAGCGTCGCGCCTTGAGTGATTCGTTGCCGAGCCGGAACGAGGCCTCGTCCTTGTAGGTGAGGGGGATGCCGAGCGATGCGTAGGCGGCGGCGAGGTGGGGCCAGATCGCGTCGCGGGTGGCGGGCAGGGCGATGGTCTGGGCATTGCCGCCGACGACGAGCGTCATGCCGGGCATGCCCGTGTTGCCGCCGCCGCTCTGGACCGAAACCGGCACCGGCGCAGGCGTGGAGCCGGCGGGTGTGGCGCCGGTGGAGCTGCAGCCGGCCGAAAGGAGTGCGAGGGTGGCGAGGGGGGCGAGGGGGGCGAGGGCGAGGCCGTGGCGCACGCGGATCTCCGGGAGTGACGGGTCAGGTTGCGGCGACGGTGCGCGCCATTCCGGTACCTTTTCGGCGCAGCGTGCGTTCCCACGCGGCGACGCCGATGCCGGCGGCGACGGGCAGGAGCGCCCACGACACCACGTAGTACCACGCGGGCGCGGCGGCCCAGCGGACGGCGCCGATGAAGACGGCGGCGGCGAGGCCCAGCACGGCCATGGTGAGGGCGTGCCCCATGCGGTGATCCGGGGCGATGCGAGCCGTGACCCACCCGCCGAAGACGGCGAAGACGAGGGTGATGCTGAGCATCACGAAGAGTGCGACGCTGTTGGTGGTGTGTCCCTGTGCCGTATAGGCGGCTGGGAAGGCCATCGGCGTGGCGGCGGCGGCGCCGAAATTGCCAAGCCCCGTGAAGAGCAGACCGAGAGCGATCGCGGCCAGGTTGCGCATGGAGACCTCGGGAAGGGTGCGTCGTCGCAAGCTATCGTGGCACCGGGGGGCGGCAAGGATCGTCCGGCGCGGAAACGCGCGGGCATCATCGATCGTGCGCGGGGGCCTGCGTGCTGCGCCGCACTGGTGCTGGTCAGGTCGTGCGGACGAACCAGGCGCGCGGCCCGCCGAAGTCGTAGGTGAGCACGTCGGCGTCACCGCGCGTCACCGCCACCTGGACGGGGTTGGATCCATCCTCGTGTGCGGTGTGGAGGGTGGATCCGTGCACGGCCCAGCGCAGGATCACGTGCAGTGGTCCATTGGCGGTGGGAATCGAGTATGCGAGGCGGTGTGGGTGCTCGAACTGCATGCGGGTGCCGGGCTCGATGTCGAGGGGTGGTTCGCAGCGAAGCAGCTGCCAGGTGCCGAGGATCCAGTCGGCGTGCGAGGCGGTGTCGGTCATTGGCCGCGGAGTGGTGCCATGGCGGCCATCCACCGTCCGCCTTCGATGACATTGGCGGCGGCCTGTGCGACGAGTGCCGGATCGAGGGAGCCGCGCGCGAGGCGGACGGCGACCTGCACGAGGTCCAGCGGGCGTTCACTGACCAGCACCACGACGTGCGCGGACTTCACCGGTCCGCCGCCGGACATCACCGTCCGAGACGCGAGCCGGAACTCCCGTCGCGTCGAGTCGGGGTCGGTGTCGACAGGCAGCGGCACCGGATCGAATGCGGAGAGCCGGAGTGGTGCGAGCTGGGTGGCGCGGCCCATGCCGGACGGCGGGGAGGGAGACATCCCGGTGTACTGGCCCATGGCGATCGGGCTGGCGAGCCGGTCGAGGGGGTATCGATGGACGCCCTTGTCGGCGAAGCGGCTCTGCAGCTCGCCGCGACGGAATCGCACCGTGGCGCCGCGATCCGGATCGACGATGATGACGGTGACGTAGCCGGGTGCCTCGAGGGCCACGCGGAGGTCGCGTCCGGCGGGGGTGTACTCCACCGCCTCGATGAACGGGACGCCGACATCCTCGTAGCCGCTGGCGTCGTTCTCCGCGATCCGCAGCGGCAGACGATAGCAGGCGACAGCACCTGCCAGGAGGAGAATCGGCGAGACCAACCGGGTGAGGCGACCCATGCCTTCAGGTTACGTCATGGGTCGCCGCCGCGACATGCCCGGTGTCAGCGCCGTTCGGCGCTGGACATCATCGGGCGGGCGGGTGGATCGCTCTGTTCGTCGTGCTGCTCGTCGAAAGCCGAGTACGCCAGCTTCTTGATGGAGGAGCGGCGCTGGCGCTGGCGGCGCCGGCTTCGGGCAGCGAGGCCGGCCATGCCACCGATGATGGCGCCGATGATGCTGGTCAGTGCGAAGGTCAGGAGTACGAGCAGCGGCTCGGCTTCCGCCGGGAACTCGAAGCGACCCATGAGGACGAAGCTGCCGATTTCCCACGAAATGACACTCGTCAGTCCGAAGAGCAGGCCGCCGACGAAGGCGCCCCAGATCAGCGGCAGCCGGCTCACCGTGTCGAACCCTGCCAGAGCCACGAACCCGACCGACAGCGGCAGCCAGAAGAACCGGTTAATGCCGCTTTCCCGGTAGAAGACGAAGGTGATGTACTCGACGAAGAGCAGCATGAGCAGGATGCCGACCATGCGCATGCTGTAGCGGAAGAACCAGGGCATCATCAGCGAAGCCCTCCGGGGCAAGTGACGGGCGGCAGGTATTGCTGAGTTTGCTGCTGACCGTGGACAGACTGGGGCATGGCAGGACGTCGGGAAAGGATCGGGGAGCGGCGGCTGCCGTGGAGAATCCGACTGATGCATTCATCGCGCCAGAGCTCGCAACAAACAGACGAGTTCGCTCAATGCACCGATCGGTGTGGCCAGCGATCCCCTTCCCCTGCGGATGAGACGGATCGCGCGCGGTGTCGCAACGGCGTTCGGGTCGCGGCCGGGAGGAGGCGCGAGCGCGTTTCGGCACCATCCGGGTCAGGCGGTGGCCGGACCCGGTTTACTGTTCAGGCTGCTGAATGCAGCGCAGGATCCTGGCGGAGCCTGCGTTCGCGCACGCGGGCCGGAGCTGGCCCCGATGGCGCGTCGCCGGCGCGGGCGATGATGAGATCGCGCACGTCGTCCATCTGGAGCACATCGCCGGTGCCGGGGTGCAGCCGCTGCACGCCCAGCCGGTTGAGCAGCGCGAGGCTGCGAGCGACCCGCTGCGGCATTTCGGCCAGATAGTGGCGGGCCGGGCGTCGCGGCAGCAGCCGGCCGCCGAACCATCCACCCATCAGCAGGTCACCGACGATGGCATCCCCGGTGGGCAGCACGACCGAGGCGGAGCCGATCGTGTGGCCGGGGGTGTGGACCACGGTGCCCTCGGTGCCGAAGAGGTGCAGGGAGAGCGTGTGCCCGAAGACGACATCGGGGGGCGCCGCCTCGAACCGCGAGTCACCGAACCAGCGCATGAGCGAGCCCAGCGGCTTGGCGAATCCCACGGCACGATCGAGTCCGCTCGCGAGGATCGGCGCATCGGCGCCGTGCACGGCGAGTGGCACGTGGAACATGCGCTGCAGGTACGCGGCGTTGCCGACGGAGGTGGCGTGCGCATGGGTGGCGAGCACGAGCGAGAGGTCGTCCCCGCCGAGTCCGAGGCCGGCCAGCGCATCGAGGAGCTGCGTGCGCGATCGAGCTGGACCGGTGTCGACGAGCACGTGGTGCTCGCCGCTGATCACGTATGCGTTCGTTCCGTCGAGTGGCAGTCGGTGTACGCGCATGGTCGCTCTCCTCATAGGCCGGCGTCGGCCGTGACATCACACTGCAACGACACGCTACAGCACGCTGCGATTGCTATCCAGAGCCTGCAAGGACACCGCGCGGGAATCAGCACTCACTCAGGCCGTGCACTCCAAATCGCGCGCGACACGCTTCCGGACACATCCGCATCTCGTCGCACCGACCATATATGCAAATGACGTGCGAGCGTTCCTTCATTGGAACGCACACATCATCCATGCGCCGCGCTGCCCCGCACATCTGATGCGCCGAGTGACACGGCACGCGCACGCATGGCACCACGCCCGCGGAGAGGAGGCTCACACGAAAGCGCGCGCGGCGCAGCATGTGCATGCAGTCGGAGGCTGCACCCGATGGGATCGAGACCACTCCTGCCGAGGCGATCCCGGTCGCACCCGCCGTCATGGCGCAGACCTCGTGCTGTACAGTCTGCTCTGCCTGCCGATGCACGGATGGCGCAAACCGTGGAACCTGACCAGCCCGGTGGCCTATCTTCCCGGTGCGCCGCGGCGAACGCGGTGCATGCGCCACTTCACCCGGTCCTCCATCATGCCGTCGCTTTCATCCCGCAGGCTTGCCGTCCTGCTCGCCACCGCCGCGCTCCTGCCCGTCAGGATGCTCAGTGCGCAGCAGGGTCCCCCCGTTGCAACACCGGTGCCAGCGCCCGTGCCGACGCCGGCCCCGCCGGCCGCGCCATTCGTCATGCCGGCCTCGGCCGCCGATACGATCGAGGTCATCATCACCTCGCGCAGCGTCGACACCGTCCGGGCGGAGAAGGATCAGTTCCTGAGCGCACGGCGCGACATGGAAACGCAGTGGGCCGCCCTGCGCGACCAGACGCAGCGGCTCAAGTACAGCATCACCGAACTCGAGCGCGCAGTGGATGCGGCCAGCGAGCGCGAGAAGGTGGCGAAGAAGGAGAAACGCGACGCCGACCGCATCGCGGCCCAGGTCGAGAAGCGGCGCCTCGAACGCTCGCTCGAGATCGTCGAGGCGCGCGCGGCCCTGCGGCAGGCACAGTCCGAGCAGGCCCGGCTGGAGCGCGACCTGCTCGACGCCTCCATCCGCGCCGATGATGCCGAGCTCGCCATCGCCGAGCGTCGGACGCAGGTGCTGGCCGACGACCCGTCCCAGCGCGGGGCGTTCCAGGAGCTGACCAACCGCTGGCTGCAGGCGCTCCGTACCCGCGCCGCACGCGCCTACGACGTCGAGGATCGGCGGTTCAAGGTGGTCGAGGCGCAGCTCAACCTGCTCAAGCGCCAGCGCGACTGACGCGCGGGCGCTACGTCCCCGCCGGTCCCGCCAGCACGCGGGCGCGGAGGGCGCGGGCGCGGTCGGCGATCCGGTGGATGTCGGCGGCGGTGTCGAGAGGCACCGCCGCATCGTTCACGTTCTTCGACGTGGCCGACAGGCGCCCGGTGGAGTCGTAGCCGAAGGCAAGGCGCAGCCGGACCGGCACCTGGGTGCCTGAGGTCCGCAGCCGGTCGAGCGCCACGTAGTGCAGCCGGTCGCCCGTGAAGAGGTACCGTGCATTCTCCTCCACACCCACCGGCCCGCGCCGCGTCTCGTCCAGCACCACCAGCGTGTCGCCGGCGAAGAAGGCGAACCAGATCACGCTCGTGTCCCCGCTCATGTACCCGCGCGAATCACGCCGCAGCGACGGGAGCCGCGCCTCGGTCACCTCGGCCTCCTTCACGAGGTACTGCAGCATCATGCGGTCCTGCGCCGCCGCCGCGATCGCGGCCTTGTGCACGGCCCGCTGCTCCGGCGTGGGCGGGGGACCCTCCCGCTTCGCGCAGGAAGCCAGCACCAGCAGGCAGGTCACTCCGAGGCGGCCGAGGCCGGCGTGCGCACCGCGGTGGCTCATTGCGCCCCGTGTGTGACGGCGCCATCCAGCTCGAGCCAGCCACGCCAGCCGCCCGCCATCGAGATCACGTTCGTGTAGCCCATCTGCTGGATGGCATCGGCTGCCAGCGCCGAGCGGAAGCCGCCGCCGCAGTAGAGCACGATCGGCGCCGCCGGGTCGGGGACGGTCCGCTCGATGTCGCGCTCGATGACGCCCTTGCCCAGGTGCCGGGCGCCCGTCACGTGGCCGGCCGCCCACTCGCTCTCCTCGCGCACGTCGAACACCTGCGCCGTGCCGGCCGCGAGCATCGCCTGCACCTCGGCCGGGGACACTTCACGCACGCGGCGGCGGACGGCCTCGACGTGGGCGAGAAAACGCGGGGTGTGATCCATGCTGACGCTCGGGTGACGGGACGGCGCAGTGTACCCGTTCCGCCGCGGTGCGACCAGTCAGCGCGGCCCGGTGGGCGCACCGAGTGACAGGCGACGACCGCGTCCCGCCGCGAGACCCGAATGCCAGCCCGCATGAGCACCCCAGGCCAGGGCGGCGACCATGACGGCGGCACCGATGCGATGGGTGTCGAGCCCGATCTGCTCCGAGTGGGCGAGCAGGTTCCATTCGCCGAACAGGTAGCTCCAGTCATGCTCCCCGCCGCCGACCAGCGGGAGCTCCTGCACGACGGCGTCCGCCATGTAGCGGCCGATGTTCACGCCGTTCTGGCCCAGCCACCAGAGCATGACGCTGGCGGCGTGCCGGTCGCCCCGGGCGAGGAAGCTGCCGCCGAAGACGAGGGGGACGATGAGCTGGAAGAGGGTCCCGCCGAGCGCGGCGGTGTGCTCCCCGAACGGGCCGAAGACCAGGTGGCCGGTCTCGTGGATGGGCAGGTTGACGTTGTCGAGGGCAGACCACGTGTCCTGCGCCGAGAGAATGGCGACGGAGTACCAGGCGAGGGCGGCGGTGAGGAGCAGCCTGGGCCAGTTCGGTCGTGACGACGCCATCGCGATTCGGGGGCCGAGTCCGGGCGATCCGGACCGTTGCTCAGGGCACGGATCGCGGCGGTGCGTGCCTGCCCGGTCAGGTGACGACTGGCGGCGCGTGGGGGCACGAACGGGCGGGATCGCACGTCCGGCAGGACTGGTATATTTCGGCTGCCGGCCACTATTGACGGATTTGAATCTCGACTATACGGTTATGTCGCTGTGCTCCGCGCCGGGTGGCGCGGGCTGGGTTTCGGTCCACGGGTCCGCCTCCTACAGCGCGGGCCCGTCGTCGTTTTCCAGCACTCATTCGTGGGAGTAGTGTCTGTCCACGAGTCCCGTTGTCGGTCAGTACCGGATTGCCGGGCTCCGACGCGATCAATCCACAGGAGTCTGTAGCAATGCGTACGACCGGCACCGTGAAGTGGTTCAATGACGCCAAGGGTTTTGGTTTCATCACCCCGGCCTCTGGCGGAAAGGACTGCTTCGTCCACCACTCTGCCATCCAGATGAAGGGTTTCAAGACCCTCGCTGAAGGCGAGCAGGTTGAGTTCGACATCGTCGAGGGCGCGAAGGGCCCCGCGGCTGAGAACGTCACGAAGGCTTCGCGCTAAGCAACGCTTGTCGGCCTCCCTGTGAGGTCGTCGTACGAAGGGCTGGCCCGTTCGCGGGCCAGCCCTTCGCGCTTTCCGCCTCCGGATCGCTCCGCCGGCCCGGACAGTCGTTAGGTTTCCCGCATTCGTGCGGCTCCCCTCCCCGGGGGTCCGTCTTTCGTATCCCGTCTGACAGGGTGTATGGCCAAGGAAGAAGCACTGCAACTCGAGGGGACCGTGAGCGAGGTCCTGCCAAGCGCGATGTTCCGCGTCTCGCTCGACAATGGACACACCGTGCTGGCGACCATCGGCGGCAACCTCCGCCGTTTCCGCATCCGCGTCCTCGCGGGTGACCGCGTGACCCTCGAGGTCTCGCCCTACGACCTGACGCGCGGACGCATCGTCTACCGCCACAAGAACTGACTGGTTCCCGCGCGGCGGCAGCGACCACGCTGCGGTACCGCGCCGGTGTCAGGGCGCCGGCACCCCGGACACCTTCGTGAAGTCCGGGAGCGGGTCCCCGAAGACGTAGTGGTTGAACCAGCCCAGGTTGTGCTGCATCACCGCCCGCTGCGACTTCGGCTTCGTGATGCCATGCCCGTAGCCCTTGTACACGATCATCTCGACCGGCACGTTCCGGTCCTCCAGCGCCTGCCGCAACTGGTAGGCGTTCGCGATCGGCACCCGGCGATCGAGCTCTCCGTGCTGGATGAGCGTCGGCGTGCGGGCGTTGCGCACGTAGTCCACCGGTGACGTCTTCGCGTAGATCGCCGGGTCCGCCACCGGGTCGGCGCCGAGGTAGTTGATCGTGAACGGCGTGATGTCGGTGTTGTAGTAGTACGTGCGCCAGTCGGAGATGCCCGCGCCTACCGACGTCGCCACGAAGCGGCGGCTGCTGGTGGTGAGGAACGCGGAGATGTACCCGCCCTGGCTCCAGCCCATCGAGGCGACGAGGTCACGCTGCACCCAGCCGCGCTCGATCAGTGCGTCCACGCCGCTGATCACGTCCCACGCGTCGCCGACACCGAGGTTGCGGTAGTTCAGCGCGCGGAACCGCTCGCCGTAGCCGGCACTGCCGCGGTAGTTCACCTTCAGCACCAGTGCGCCGCGGTTCACCCACTGGTCCACCGGGTAGTACCGCGCGTCGGGCAGCGTGGGCCGGTCGATGCCGGTGGGACCGCCGTGGATCACGCAGAGCAGCGGGTAGCGGCGCGCCGGGTCGAAGTCGCGCGGCTTGATCAGGATTCCCTCGATCTCCGTGCCGTCGCGGCTCTTCCAGCGGAACACCTCGCGCGTGCCGAGCTTCCAGCCCGCGACCTGCGTGCTCATGTCGCTGACGACGCGCGGCGTGAACGACTCCAGCGGCGAGACCGCGAGCTCCGGCAGCGCCGTGGGCGACGAGGTGATGAAGGCGACCTGCGTGTGGCTGCGATCGAGGGAGAAGCCGGCATACATGCCGTCGTCCGGCCCCGTGAGCCGGATGATGGTGCCGCTGGACGGGTCGGCGACGTAGAGGTGGGAGGCCGTCTTCTGCAGTCCGCTGAAGTAGACCCCGCGCGGTCCCCAGGCCACATAGCCCGGCTGCTCGTCGAACGCCAGCGTGATCGGGCGGATCGCGCCTCCGCCGGCATCCACCACCGCCAGGCGCGTGTTGCGGAAGTAGTTCGTCCGCACCTCGCCCATCGCCGTGCTGAACACGAGCTGGCTCCCGTCCGGCGACCAGTGCGGATTGTCGTCGGCACCGGGCTGCGTGACCACGTCGCGCACGCTGTTGTCCGCCACGGTCAGCACGCGGATGTCGGCGGTGTTCGCATTCGGTGCATCGGGGCGCAGCGTCGTGCTGAAGGCGATGCGGGTGCCGTCGGGTGACCAGGCCGGGCTGCCCACGCTGTAGCGCGTGGCCGCCGGTGTGCGCAGCACGCCGGGCTGCGGGGCCTGCAGTGCGGCCGCCACGTCGATGGTGTAGAGCTGCTGCATGGCATGGTCCCGTCGCACCACCTCGAACCCGCCGAGAGTCGTGTCGCGCGCCTTGCGCTCGCCGGCGGAGGGGCTGGACGTGAAGGCGATTGCACCGGCATCCGGCCGCCAGTCGTAGGCACTCACCCCGCCGGCGGCGCTGGTGAGGCGCACCGGCTCTCCGCCGTCGATCGCGAGCGCGAAGAGCTGCGGCTTCTGGTCCACGCGCGTGCTGACGAACGAGAGCCACTTGCCGTCCGGTGACCACTGCACCTGCGAGACCCCGGCCTCGTGCCGGGTGAGCTGCCGCGTGCTGCCGCTGCGCAGGTCATGCAGGTGCAGCTGCGCCACGAACGCATCCTGCTGCCAGTCGGTGGTGGTGAGCAGGTACGCCACCCGGGCGCCGTCCGGCGACAGGCGCGGGCTCGCCACCGACTTCAGTGAGAGCAGCTCGTCGATCGCCGGCGTGCGGTCGGCCGCCTGCGCCTGCAGCGACGAGGCGAGGACGATGAGGGCGAGGGTGCGGCGCAGCATCGGGACTCCGTTCCGGTGGTCATCCGCACGGCGGTGCGGTACGGACAGCCGTCAGGCGGCGGCGACGCCCTGCCCCTGCTCCTCGCGGAGCCACTGTCGCCACCCCTGGACGGCCATGCCGAGCAGGATCAGGTAGATCAGCGACGAGACCCAGAGCTGCTGTCGCGGCAGCAGCCAGAACGCGTAGAGCGCGTTCACCAGCGTCCAGCAGGCCCAGTGCTCGATCTTCTTGTGTGTCTGAAGATACTGGCCGCTGACGCTCACTGCAGTGACCAGTGCGTCGGCCATCGACTGCTGCGCGCCGGTGAACGACATGACCCAGCCGAGGAGCGCGGCCAGCGGCAGGGTGGCGAGGGTCCAGAGGAGCCGGCCCCGCGTGGTGAGGCGGGTGATCGGCAGGTCGTCGTGGTGCGTGGGGCCGGCGCGGAGCCACACCCACCAGCCGTAGGCCTGCATCGGCAGGTAGTACAGCACCTGCAGCCCGGTGCTCGACCAGAGGTGTGCGCGCCAGAAGACGATGCCGTAGAGCACCACCGACGCCACGCCCCACGCCCAGGTCCAGATGTTGTTCTTCACCAGCAGCCAGACGTTCACCAGCGTCGCCACTGCCGCCGCCACCTCCAGCGGCGAGAGCTCGTGCACCACCCGTGGCCAGTCGATCACGCCGCCTCGCAGTGGAGCAGGAGCGAGAGCGGCATGCCGGTGGCGGGGTGCAGCGGCTCCTGCACCCGGGTCACGCGCAGCCCGGCGGTCGCGATCTCACCGAGCCACGAGGTCAGCGTGCGGTAGTACCACGGCATCGGCGTCGGGAACGGCACCGCGAAGGCGTCGAAGGCCTCGGTGCGCCAGCCGCTGGCGTAGGGGGCGTCGCCGCGCGCCGTCCAGGGATGCACGGTCTGGATCAGCAGCACGCCGCCGGCGTCGAGCCGTGCGCGCAATGCCGCCAGCAGCGGGTGCACGGGATCGGCGAGCAGCGAGAAGTTGCAGGCGATCACCGACCAGGGCCCCGCGGCCAGGCCGGCGTCGTGTTGCAGCGCCTCGTAGGTCGCCACCGCGAATTCGCCGCCGCCGAGGGCCGTGGCCTGCGCGATCAGCGGCGGGCTCACGTCCACTCCCGTCGCGCGCAGGCCGTGTGCCGCCACCGCCCGCACCAGCCACCCTTCCCCGCAGCCCACGTCCAGCAGCGTGCCGGTGCCGCAGGCCAGGCAGGCCTCCACGATCGCGGCGTCGGTCCCGGCCAGCCGGCTCGGCACCAGCCCCTCGCGCACGACCTTCGTCCAGGCGTCGGCGTTGTCGGTCCAGCTCTGCGCGATGCGCGCATCCGGCGACTCCGGGCGCATCAGCCGCCCGCTCCCGTGCCCTCGGCCGATACGCGGTCCCGCGGCGGGTCGATGCGCACGGTGCGGGTGGCGATGAAGATCTCCTGGAGGAAGGCGAGCAGGCCGCCGATCAGCGCCAGCATCGCGAGCACGAAGAGGCCGGCGATCCAGTACGCGCCGCTGACGTGCAGGACCGCGGACCCGAACAGCGCGATGATCACCAGGCAGACGAGGAGCGCACAGATGGTGCAGAGCGTGATCCCGCGGTTGGCGAGGCGGGCGCGGCCCGACAGGACAGCGAGGCGATCGCGCATCACCTGGCGTTCGTGCCCCACCGGGAGGTCGTGGTAGTCGATCTCGAACTGGCGCGCCCGGTCGATCACGCGCGCGAGCCGGTTCGTGAGCACGTTGAGCATCGCCGCCACGCCGGAGAGCAGGAACACCGGTGCCACGGCCTGCTGGATGACGTGCGCGATGTCGATCAGGGGAGCACTGGTCTGCATGCCACGAATCCTACTCGTCACGCAGGCGGCGGGCACCGGTGTTCAGCGATCGCCGCGGACCACGCCCCCTGCCGGCGGACGCACGGCCACGATCTCGTCCGGGAGCAGGTGGCGCCACGCCCCCTTGGCCAGCGTGCCGAGCGCCAGCGGACCGATCGCAACGCGCACGAGTCGCAGCACCGTGGTGTCACAGGCCTCCAGCATCCGTCGCACCTGCCGGTTGCGCCCCTCGTCGAGCTCGATCTCGAGCCACCCATGCCGCGCGCCGGCGCGCAGCACCGCCACCCGGACGGCACCGAGCCGCTCGCCGTCGTCGGTCGTCACGCCACGCTGCAGCGCCGCCACCAGCGCGGCATCCGGCACACGATCCACCTGCACGTGGTACGTCTTCACCACGTGCGAGGCCGGCGCCGTGATCGCATTCGCCCACTGCGTGTCGTTGGTGAAGAGCAACAGCCCCTCGCTGGCCTGGTCGAGGCGGCCCACCGGGCCGAGGAACGGCAGCGAGGGATCGTCGAGGCACTCGTAGACGGTGCCGCGCCCGCGTGGATCGCTGCGCGTGGTGAGCAACCCGCGCGGCTTGTTGAGCGCGATGTAGACGCGTGCCGTCGCCGCCGTGCGCGCGCCATCGAGCACGATCACATCCCGCTCCGGCACCACCCGTCGGCTGCTGTCGGTGACCCGCCGGCCGTTCACCGTCACGCGTCCGTCACGGACGGCGACCTCCGCCTGCGACCGGGAGCAGATGCCAAGCTTGGAGAGGGCGCGCGCGAGCGACACCGTGCCGCGTGCGGCGACGGTGTCGGTTCGTGCGACCGGCGTGGATCGAGCGGTCGGGGCGCGGCGGGGACGCGGGGGCATTCGGCGACGGCGACGGTGACGCTGACGGTGACCGTGACGGAGACGGTGATGGTGCGACAAAGATGGCACCGGGCGGCGTCCGGGCCGCAGGCGGTCATCTCCCCCGCCTCGCCACCCGATCGGCGCCCTGCCCGACAGGTATCTTGCGCCATCCCTCCACGCGAACCCCTCGGCAACGTGCGCTCCACCTCGCCCCGCGACGAACGCTTCCTGCTGCCCGTGTTGCTCGACACGGCGGCCGCGCTGTCACGGCAGTTCCTGGACGGCATCACGGACCGCCCCGTGCAGCCCGGTGCCGTGCCGCTCCCTGCCGTCGCGTTGCCCGAAACCGGCGAAGGCACGCAAGCCGTGCTCGAGCGGCTGCGCGACGACGTCCTCCCGCTGCTGACGGCGTCCGCCGGACCGCGCTACCTGGGCTTCGTGACCGGCGGGGGCACGCCCGCCGCACTGGCTGCGGACTGGATCACGAGTGCCGTGGACAACAACGCATCGGATGCGTCGAGCAGCGCGGTGGTGCAGCTCGAGGAGCAGGCGATCGCGATGCTCTGCGACCTGCTCTCGCTGCCGACGACGATGGCGGGGTGGTTCGTGAGCGGCGCCACGATGGCGAACATGGCCGGGCTGGCGACGGCGCGGCAGTGGCTTGGCGAGGCGCGTGGCGTGGATGTCGCCGCCGACGGCGCCGGCGTGCTGCCGGACCTCCGCATCCTGTCCGCCACGCCACACGCGAGCGTCGTGAAGGCGGCGGCGATCCTCGGCATCGGCCGGAATCACGTCAGGATCGTCGACACCGTCCCGGGCACGGAACGGGTGCACGTGCCGGCCATGGCGACGGCACTCGCGGCCAGCGACGTGCCGACGATCATCGTCGCGAACGCGGGCACCGTCACGACCACGGCGTTCGATGACATCGCGGCACTCGCGGCACTGGCGCGCGAGCACCGCGCCTGGCTGCACGTGGACGGAGCGTTCGGGCTCTTCGCGACGCTGCTGCCGGCGCACGCCGCGCAGCTCGCCGGACTGGCCGACGCCGACTCGATCTGCGGCGACGCACACAAGTGGCTCAACGTGCCGTACGACAGCGGGTTCGTGCTGACGCGGCATCCTGCGGTGCAGGCGCGCGTGTTCCGGAACGCGGCGTCGTACTTCATGCAGGCCGGCGCCCTGGCCGATCCCTTCCATCACACGCCGGAGAATTCGCGGCGATGGCGCGCGCTGGCGGTGTGGGCGACGCTGCTGGCCTACGGACGGTCGGGGGTCGCCGACGTGGTCGCGGAGTGTTGTGCCTGCGCGGCGAGCCTGGGGGCGTGGATCGAGGCGCACCCTGACCTGGAGCTGCTGGCGCCAGTCTCGCTGAACGTGGTGGCCTTCCGGCTCGGCGACCGGATCGTTGCGGGGCGAGACGGCGCGGCACTGACCCGCGTCTTTCTGGACGGGGTCGCGGCCAGCGGCGACACGTTCCTGACACCCGCCACGCTCTCCGGCCGGCCGGGCGTGCGGGCGGCGTTCAGCAACTGGCGCACCACGGCGGGTGACGACCTGCCCCGCATCCAGCGTGGTATTTCAGCGGGGGTGGCCGGGGTGTCGTCCGGCATCTGATGCTGAGTCCGTCACTTCCCGTCACGGATGGGCGTGACAGGGATGCGGACGGTGTGGTACATATTCATTAGCGTTCATTAGCGCGCGCGAATCGGCGCGCCCCCGCCCGCCTCCCTCCCGTACCCCGTCTTCCCATGCGACCCGCTTTCGGTCGAGTTCGCCAGAGCCGAACGGTCCTGCAGTTGCTGTTCGGCGTGACCCTGCTCGCGGCGTTCACCGTCACCGCCGACGCGCAGCAGCCGCGCACGCGACGTGCGCCCCGCGCCGCCCGGACCACGGCATCGGATACCACCGCGCTCCTCGCCAGCTGCGCTGCCGGCAAGAGTGCCGCCTGCCGCGCCATGTCCGGGATCTACTTCGCCGGCAAGCCCGCACCCGCCGACACCATCCGCGGCACCGAGCTCCTCGAGCGCGCCTGCCGCGCCGGTGACGCACGCGCCTGCGGACAGTCGGCCTGGCTCGTCCGTCAGGGCATCGGCCAGCGCGCCGACACCGCGCGCGCCTTTCGCCTCTTCGGCGCCGGCTGCACCGCCGGTGATGCCAAGTCGTGCACCTCGCTGGGCTTCATGCACGAGATGGGCGCCGGCACGGCGCGTGACATCGTGCAGGCTGCTGCCAACTACGATCGCGCCTGCCGTGCCGGTGACGCGCGTGGCTGCAGCAACCTCGCCACGCTCAGCGACTCGGTCACCGTGGTCGGCACCGATGCCGCACGCGCCACCTCGCTGCTCACCCGCGCCTGCGACGACAAGGACGCCATCGCCTGCAGCAACCTCGGCGCGCGCGTCGAGAGCGGGAACGGGGCGACGGCCAACCCGGTGCGCGCCGTGGCTCTCTACGCGCGCTCCTGCCGCGACAACGTGCTGGTGGCGTGCGTGAACCTCGGCACGCTCACCGCGCAGGGCCGCGGCACACGCGCCGACCCGGAGCGCGCCGCACGGCTCTTCACGCAGGCGTGTGACGGCAACGTCGCCGCGGGATGTGCGAACCTCGCCATCGCGCACCGTCGCGGCGCCGGCGTGCCGGTGGACAGCGCGCTCGCACGCACCCTGTTCGAGAAGGCCTGCCGGCTCGGTGACGCCGACGCCTGCCGCCGCGCGCAGCGCTGAGCGGGCTGCGCGACCGGTGATTCGTCACCCCGGCGTCTTGCCGTCCCACCAGGCGCCGGGCACGTAGGTCCCGAAGTACCAGCAGTTCCCCTCCGGGTCTCGCGCCTCGTAGCCGCGACTGCCATAGCTCGCGTCCTCCAGGCCCCGTTCGATGTACGCGCCCGCGGCCACCGCCTGCGCGTGGTGCGCGTCGGCATCCTCCACCGTGACACTCAGCGTCTGGTTCACGCCGGCCAGGTCCATCGGGCTCTGCCAGCCGCGCGCAGGCTTCGCGGTGCCCACCATGATCACCGAGTCGCGGAAGGTGAGCTCGGCATGTGCCACGCCGCCCTGTTCGTCCGGCACCTGCAGGCGCACGCGGAAGTCGAAGGCACGGACCAGGAACTCGATGGCGGCGTTCGCATCACGGTAGAAGAGGCAGGGTGCGATGAGTCCGATGGCATTCATGGGCAGGCTCCGGAGTGAGAGGTGTGGCCGTCAAGCTGCGGCGCCGTTCCCCCCGTGTCTTGAAGGATTGTTCACCCGCGCGGTCGTCAAGGTGCAGACACACCCGGCAGTATCGCGGACAGGCGCCGGTGGAACTCGGTGGGGGTGAGGCTGGCGAACTCGCGGAACTCGCGGACCAGGTGTGGCTGGTCTG
This sequence comes from Gemmatimonadaceae bacterium, assembly GCA_020851035.1. Lineage (NCBI taxonomy): Bacteria > Pseudomonadati > Gemmatimonadota > Gemmatimonadia > Gemmatimonadales > Gemmatimonadaceae > Gemmatimonadaceae bacterium. The sequence continues at coordinate 79,220 of JADZDM010000017.1, forward strand.
CGTAGCCGCAGCCGAATGCGAGTCTCGACCAGACTGGTGACTCCCCAGGCGGCAGTGCCCGCACCTGCCGCACCACGCGGTCGAAGCGCACCACACGCGCCAGCGCCTTCGGCGTGAGCCCGACATGTTCGCGAAAGGTGGCCGCCAGCCTGCGCCGGCTCCACTGCAACTCGCGGGTGATGTCGTGCACCGGTGCCGCGCCGGGTTCACGCATCACCGCGCGCCAGGCCCACGCGACCGTCGCCGGCATCGCCCGCGCGCGCTCGAGTCGTCGCGCGAGGGCGACGTCCAGCAGGTCGAATCGCGCGTCCCACGTCGCCGCGTCGCGCAGCCGGCACTCGAGCTGCGTCGCGTCGCGGCCGAGCAGGTCCCCGAGGTGCACGGCACGGTTCACGAGCGCGTGCATTGGCACGCCCAGCAACCGCCAGGTGGCGAGGGGCGAGAGATTCAGCTCGATGCCTCGCGACCGGCCGGTGCTGGCCGTGACGGCCACGGTGTCGAACAGGCCGGCCACGAAACTCCCGAAACGCGCACCGGCCGGCTCCAGCGCGGGGGCATGCACGTCGAGCGGGTCGCCGAGGTTCACGATCACCGTCACGTTCGGGTGCGGCACCTCGAAGCGGCGTAACGGCGTGCGGGAGCATTCCTCGTAGCCGACGTAGGTCGCGACGCAATCGGCCACCGCCGGCGCGGCCGCCTGCGTCGCGAGTTCCCACCAGCCGTCGGCGTGCGCATGCCGCTGCAGGTGTGCCCGGGAGTGGTGCGACCTCAGCATGGCGCCGGGCTGGTGATGGAACCCCGGGCTCGGTTCCGGAATACGTCAGGCATGGGCGAGTCGGGGGGAATGCGGCGGGGGCGGTGCCGGGGGATGCGCGTCACGGCGCTGGCCCCGGGCCGGCGACAAGCTGGGCACGGGCGCGTCCACGTCACAAGGTGCGGCACGCCCTGCCCCGGTTGAAGTTTCCCGTACCGATGCCGCGCGAGCGGTCGGGCCCCCTGCGCACGGCGCGCCGTGCCGCTCTCCTCACCACCAGTCCCAGCGCGCCCACGGGCGCGGTGTACCCGATCCTTCCCATGACCACACCTTCCTTCGTGAAACCCACCGACGCCGAACTCCGCGCCCGCCTGACGGACGAGCAGTACCAGGTCACGCAGCAGGAGGGCACCGAGCGTGCCTTCCGCAACGCGTACTGGGACAACCACGAGGCGGGGATCTACGTCGACGTGGTGTCCGGCGAGGCGCTGTTCAGCTCCCTCGACAAGTTCGACTCGGGCACGGGGTGGCCGAGCTTCACGCGCCCGATCGAGCCCGCCAACGTGCGGACGAAGAGCGACCGGAAGTTCTTCATGACGCGGACCGAGGTGCGCAGCATGCAGGCCGACTCGCACCTCGGCCACCTCTTCGACGACGGCCCGAAGCCGACCGGCCAGCGCTACTGCATGAACTCTGCAGCCCTGCGCTTCATCCCGGTGGACCAGCTCGAGGCCGAGGGCTACGGGCAGTACGTCGCGCTCTTCCGTCCTTCAGCGGTCAAGCACGACTGAGCTGCAACGGGCAAAGCCAAGGAAAGTGCAACGGCGTTGACGCAATGGCGCCAAGGGACGCGAAGGACGCAAAGAGGTCGTTCCGCGTTGCGAGGCCTGGCCCGGACGATGATCGAAAGAATTGAAGGGAACTGCGGTGGCTGTTGCAGTTCCCCGCAAGAAACGAAGCCCCGGTGCGCATGGAGGATGACTCCGCACACCGGGGTTTCGCCGTCTGCAACTTCTTTGCGTCCTTCGCGCCCTTTGCGCCTTTGCGTCAAGGCTGTTGCACTTGCTGTTGACGCAAGGGACGCAGAGGATGGACTACATCGCGATCTTGGGCCGGTTCGGCTTGATCTCCTCGTTGCTCGGCACGAGCTCGGGGAGGCCATTCGCCTTGAGGATCGCGTTCAGGCGCGGCAGGTGGCCATCGAGCGACTTCTTGATGGCGCCGAGCTGCACCTCGAGCTTGCCGCTCAGCATCGTGAAGGCCTGTTGCGCCTGCACGGTGGGGCGGTACTCGCCGGAACCGACCGTGCCCGACAGTGCTGCGATCTGGTTGTTCAGCTTGATCGGGTAGTTGAGCGGGTCCTGGCTGCTCTGGTTCTTGGTCTGGTAGACCTCCTGCTCCGCGCCGGTGAGCTCGCCCATCATCTCGCCGGAGAGCTGCGTGAACTCCTGTGCCGCGGCGCCGGAGAGGCGCGGGGCGCGGTCGGACACCTGCCAGCGCATGTTGCGCACGGTGCGGACGGCCATGTTGGCGTCGGTCGTGCGGTCACGGATGGCCAGCAGGAGCTTGAACTGCGCGGCGATGTCGGCATCGGTCGCGTCGCTGCGCGGATCCTTGCGGATGCGGAACGGATAGGACTGCGTCACGCCGCCGGCCGTCATGCGGACGGCGTAGGTGCCCGGGGGCGCCATCGGGCCCGTGGTGGAGCCGGCCCACATGATCAGGCCGTCGAACCGGGCCGCGTCCGGGTAGCGCATGTTCCAGCCGAAGCTGTTCATGCCGGCCTTGTTCGGCACGCGCACCGGGCGCGGGCCGCGGGTGAACAGTTCCTCGAGGTCCACGGCACCGGGCCCCGACGTGCGTGCGGTCGCGACCTTCGTGGCCGAGTCGCGTGCGAGGCCGGCCTTGGTGACGAGCGAGTCGATCATCGCCGTCCGCATCGCGTCCATGCGGAGCGAGTCGGCCTGCGTGTCGGGATCCTGATCACTGGTGAAGCCCGTGATCACCTTGCCGGCGGCGTCGAGGAACTCGAAGCGCACCGTCTGGTTCGGGTCCTTGAGCCAGTACTGGAAGCGCGCGCCGCCCGGCGGGTTGCTGCCGATGCCCTCGGCGCCGCCCATCATCTGCGCGAAGAACCCGCCGCCCCAGTCCGTGCGCCAGGCGTCGGCCGGCGTGAAGAGGTGCGCGGTGGAGGCGAGGATCGCCGGCGTGACCTGCCGCAGCGCGCTGATGTTGTCCATCACCCAGAACGCGCGGCCGTGGGTGGCGGCGATCAGGTCGTTGTCCTTCACGCGCAGGTCGTGCACCGGCACCAGCGGCAGGTTGCGGCGCATCGAGCGCCAGTTCATGCCGTCGTCGAACGAGATGTAGACCCCGCGCTCGGTGCCGGCGTAGAGCAGGCCGCGGCGGACGGGATCCTCGCGCACCACGCGCACGAAGTGCTCACCGTCGATGCCGCTGATGATCTGCGTCCAGGTCTTGCCGAAGTCGGTGGTCTTGTAGATGATCGGGCGCTTGTCGCCGAGCTGGTAGCGGTTGGCGGCGACGTAGGCCGTGCCGGCCTCGTAGTGCGAGGGCTCGATGATGGAGATGCGGGTGAAGTCACCGATGCCGGGCGGGGTCACGTTCTCCCAGGTGCGGCCATCGTTCCGCGAGATGTGCACCAGGCCGTCGTCGGTGCCGACCCAGAGCACGCCCTGCTGCACCGGCGACTCGTCGAACGCGAAGATCAGCGCGTAGGTCTCGACGCCCGTCTGGTCCTTGGTGATCGGGCCGCCTGAGGCATCCATCGTCCGCGGGTCGCGGCGCGCGAGTTCCGGCGACACCTCGGCCCAGCTCTCACCCTCGTTGGTGCTGCGGAAAAGCCGCGACCCGGCGGCGTACAGCACGTTCGGGTTGTGGCGTGAGAAGACGATCGGGAAGGTCCACTGGAAGCGCACCGGGATGTCCTTGGACGACCAGCCCATGGGGTTCACCGGGTACACCGTGATGTTGCGCTCGAAGCCCGTGCGCATGTCCTTGCGCGTGAGCAGGCCGCCGTAGCTGCCGGCGAAGATGATCCACGGCTTGGTCGGGTGCGGCGTGACGTAGCCCGACTCGCCGCCGCCGGCGTCCTTCCAGTCGGCGAACTGCACGCGCCCGTCGCCGCGGCTCGGGCCGCAGAGGGTGGAGTTGTCCTGCTGGGCGCCGCAGATCGCGTACGGGTACTCGTTGGTCACGTCCACGTGGTACCACTGCGCGGTCGGGAAGTCCTCGTCGGTCCAGCTGCGGCCGCCGTCGGTGGTGACGGTGGCGCCGCCGTCATTCGCCTCGATCATGCGGTTCGGGTCGTTCGGCGCGATCCACAGGTCGTGGTTGTCGCCGTGCGGCACGCGGATGCCCTGCGGGAAGGTCTTCCCGCCGTCGCGCGAGCGGAAGAAGTTCACGTTCAGCGCATAGACGACGTTCGTGTCCTTTGGATCGGCCACGATGTTCGAGTAGTACCAGGCGCGCTGGCGCAGCTTGCGGTCGCGGTTGATGTAGCTCCAGGTGGCGCCGGCATCACTGGAGCGGTACACGCCGCCCGAGTCGTGCTCGATCACGGCCCAGATGAGGCTGGGCTTCACGGGGCTGACGGCGAGGCCGATCTTGCCCGTCACGCCGCGCGGCAGGCCGGCGGCGGTGGTGCTGAGGTTCGTCCACGTCATCCCGCCGTCGGTGGACTTGTGGATGCCGCTGCCCGGGCCACCCGAGGAAAGCGACCACGACGTGCGGTACGCCTGCCAGGTGGCGGCGTACATGATGTCGGGGTTGGACGGGTCGAGCTGGAGGTCGATGGCGCCGGTGGAGTCGTTCACGAAGAGCACCTTGGCGAACGTCTTGCCGCCATCGGTGGTCTTGAAGATGCCCCGGGTCTCGCCGGCCTTGAACGGGTTGCCGAACACGGCCAGCCAGGCGATGTCCTTGTTGGTCGGGTGAACGCGGATGGCGGCGATGTGTTCGTCGCGGAAGCCGAGGCGCGTCCAGGTCTTGCCGCCGTCGAGGGTCTTCCAGAGTCCGTCGCCGCCGGCGGTGTTGCCGCGGATGTCGGTCTCGCCGCCGCCGACCCAGACGATGTCCGGGTTCTGCGGATCGACGGTGATGGCGCCGATGGTGCCGCCGAAGTAGTTGTCGCTGGCCGCGGCCCAGTTCTGTCCGCCGTCGGTGGTCTTGAAGACGCCGCCGCCGGTGGTGCCCATCCAGTATTCGTTCGGGCGCTGGACGGAGCCGGTGGCAGCGACGGAGCGTCCGCCGCGGGCGGGGCCGATCTCGCGCCAGCGGAGTCCGCCGAAGGCGGTGGAGTCGAAGGTCAGCGGGCCCGACGGTGCCGGCTGCACGACGCGGCGCACGGCGGGCCGGGTGGCGGGCCGCGTCGCCTGCGCCTGCAGCGCCAGCGGGAGCAGGCCGGCCAGTACGAATGCACCGGTGCGCCAGGCACCGGAACGGGAAAGCGTGACCATCACGCGGGTCTCCTTGGGTGGGCAGAACGCGGGAGGGCGGCGTCGACGCCGCCATCTCATGCGCAGAAGAACGACCCGTATGCTACGCGGCGCAAGCGGTCAACGCTGCCCGCGGCCGGCGAGGACGGTGAGTGGCCACGTGACCGTCCGGTCCACGGCGTCCGGCCACACCGCCGCCAGCGCCGGCTCGAGCGCCAGGACGGGGTCGACGCCCTCGCGCCGGAGGTACTGGCCGACGGCGCTCCATGTCCGCAGGTAGGCCACCAGCTGCGCACGCGACCAGGTCGCCGACATCGCGAACGCCGGACTCGGCAGCGTCGCGTACGGGAACCCGATGTCGCGGTAGTGGGTGTCGCAGTGCGCGCGCTCCGGCGGCCAGTAGGGCCCGAGCACATCGCCGTAGAACGGGGCGATCACGGCGTCCACGTGGGGCGTGATCTGCGCCACGCCGTAGGTCCACACCGCCAGCACGCCATCCGGCGCCAGGACGCGGTGCGCTTCCGCCCAGAACTGTGGCCGGTCGAACCAATGCACGGCCTGTGCGACCGTGACGAGGTCCACACTCCGGTCGGCAAGGGCGGGATTGGACTCGCGTCCTTCGTGATACGAGACATGCGCGCCCGGTTCCGCCGCCGCGAGTTGCGCGGTACTGGCGTCGGTGGCGACGACGCGGTCGAAGTGTGCACCAAGCGCGGTACTCGCCTGCCCTGACCCGCAGCCAGCGTCCCAGGCGAGCCGGCGCCCGGGTGCGATTGACGCCAGCCACGCGAAGAGCGCATCGGGGTAGCGGGGCCGGCTGGCGGCGTAGTCGCCGGCGACGCGGGAGAAATGGTCGGGGAACGACATGTTCGATGGGTCGGACGTACCGGCGTGCCCGCCCCGTGACGTCGCCAAGGTCGGGGGAGAACGTTCAGGGGGGACAGCTTGAAGAGGGGACCAACGTTCAAGGAGCGTTCAAGGGGACGGGGATCTTGAACATGGCACCGTTCAAGGGGACGGGGATCTTGAGTTCAAGGGGACGGGGATCTTGAGTTCAAGGGGACGGGGATCGTGAGTTCAAGGGGACGGGGATCGTGAGTTCAAGGGGACGGGGATCCCGAACCACCGAACCACCGAACAAGCGGCCCGGCAGTCCCCGTCTCAGCGCAACTCGAACGCGAACCGCTGCCGCGCGAACGTGGGCACACGGCACCCGCCGCTCTGCGCTGCCTGGAACCGCGACGTCGTCAGCGCGGTGCGGATCGGGCCAATGAATTCCTGCCAGTCGGCGCGCCGGAACTGCACACTCTCCGGCATCACATGCGAGTCACTGCCCAGCACGAACCAGGCCTCGACTTCACCCGGCACACGCGCCGCGCGCGCCGCCTCGGGATACGCGGGCAGGTTCATCTTCACGACCATGGGCAGTGAGTCCACCACGAACACCGGCACCCGTGCCCGCATCAGCGGCAGCTCCGGCGGGGTGCTGTCGTTGGTGGTCACCAGCGTGATTGCGAGCGTGTCGTCGCCCTTCGCCCCCGCCGGTGCATGGATCTCGGCCAGCGCGCCGGAGTCCTCCGCTGCGCGAACAGCCGTGAGGAGTGCGTCGCCCAGCGGCGCCGAGAGCGGCTGCACCTGCCACGCGATCCGACGCAGGTGCCCGTCCGGCCGCAGCACCACGATGAACTCGGCGTGCAGCACCGAGCGCGCCACCGCCCGCTGCCGCGGGTCCCCCGACGACGCGTCACCCACCACCGGCAGGGCGCCGAGCGAGGGTGGCGGCACGAAGCGCGCCCGGATCGCGTCGGCGATGTAGAGGATGTGGAGGCGCTGCGCGGCGCTGTATCGCCGTCCCCGGAACTCCGGGCTTGGCGCGAGGCCGACGACGACGATGCTGCTGTCCACCGTCGGCGCGGCGCCATCGGGGCAGACGGGGACCATGGGCCCGGCCTGCGCGCCGGCTCCCGACGCGAGCGTGGCGACCGCCGCAGACACGGCGAGCACCTGGACACACCACCTGACGCGATCGATCACCCTGGCGCCCCCGCGAGGATTAGAGACGTTCCGGCCACAACGCAGAAGGAAGTCGAACGGTCTGCGGTCGGCAAGCGTGCGGGCCGGACAGATGGTCACGCGCTGTACGGGTTGGGCGACGCAACACGGGGGCCCCGCCACCCGGAGCCCCCGCGTCGTCCTGCATCCTGCACACTACACCCGCGTCCGGATCACACCAGGTCGCACGACCCGCCGGCGCAGGCCACGGTCTCCTTCAGCGACGTATAGTCCGCCGCCTCGCTCATCAGCGAGTAGTCGACCGGCGAGTAGGTCAGGCCGTTCCACTTCGTGATGTCGGCCGGCGTCGTCACTTCCTCGTTCGGCGCCTGCTGGTAGTCCTTGTCGCCCGTCGCGGCGAGGAGGCTGACGCCGGTGAAGTAGGCGCGGTTCTCCCAGATGAAGTCGGCGACCGGCTCCCACTCGCCATCCTTCACCGTCACCGTGTTGCTGACGTTGTGGCGGAGGCCCGGGTTGTACTTCTCGTGCGCCGTGCCGGGCACCACCCAGTTCTCCTGCACCAGCTTCACCATCGACAGGAAGTCGAGCGCGTTGATGTCCTTCTTGAGGATCGCGCCTTCGGGTGCCTCGACCGGGAAGGTGATGACGTCGGTGGTGTCGGCCTTCATGCCGTACACCTCGGTCATCTGCGGATTCCAGGCCTTGAAGAAGTTGTAGACCGGCTCCGTGCGCGCCGCCTGCACGCGACGGAAGTAGCGCTTCGCGTGATGCGGGTGGATGCCGCTGGCGGTGCCGAGCAGCAGGCTGGCGGTGCCTTCCGGCTTCACGCAGGTGACGCGCGCGGCCGGCGAGATCCCGATCGTCTCGGCCACGGCGCGGTTGGTCATCACGCAGGTCTCGGCGCCCTTGCGCAGGACCGCCGGGTTCAGCAGCACGTCCGGCCGCTCGAGAATGCCGCAGATGCTCACGCCGAGCAGCGACTCGCGCTCGTTGATCACCCGCGTCGGCGCGCCGAGGTAGTTCATCTGGGTGTAGGCGGCCTGCAGCGTGCCGATCGTGGCGGCGACGCCGCACAGCTCGTAGAACTTCTCGGGCGTCTCACACATGCGCCCGTTGATCGTGGTCAGGTTGCAGTGCTGCCAGCCGCTGACCACGTCGCCCACCGCCACCGGCTCGGTGTAGCCGTACTCCTGCAGCTTGAGCACCGCGGCCTCGTCCACGACCAGCGACGGCGCGAGCCCGATCTCGACGCACGGGTTGGCCCCGTAGTCGGCGTTCTCGGTGAAGTAGAAGCCCGGCTCGCCGAACTGGCGGATGGCGTTGAAGAGGGCCATGAACTCCTCCTTCGTCGCCTCGCTGCGCACCAGCATCGCGCTGTTGTTGCTGTGCTGGCGCTGCGGGTGGTGCTTCCACCACTCGCCGGTCTTGGCGTTGACCATCTCCTCGTCATCGGCACTGAAGAGCGCGATGGTGGCGGAGCGACGGATGCCGCCGCTGATGACGGCCGAGGCGGCGTACATCAGGATGTCGTAGGCCTCGATCGGGCGCATCTTGCGGCCCGGGATCGCGTCCAGCACGCCGCGGATCTTCTCCAGCGCCTTCTTCAGCGGCTGGTGGCCGGGGGCGCGGCCGCCGCTGGTGCGCAGCACCGCGCCCTTGGCGCGGATCTCCGAGAAGTCGAACTCCACGTAGGTGCCGTCGTAGTAGCTCTGCACCAGCGCCTGCATCGCATCCGCCCACCCCTCGATCGTGTCGGGGATGGTGAAGTGCTGCACCGGCAGGTCCTCGGCCGTGGCGCGGAGCGGGAACGGGGCGAGGCGCGCCACGTGCTGCTTCTGCACGCTGAAGCCCACGCCGGTGCCGCTGAGGAGCAGCCAGAGCGCCTCGCTGAACTTCCGGGTGTGGTCGATGTGGCCGAAGGTGCAGTTGTACATGCGGGCGTTGTTCACCTCGATCGCGTCGCCGCCGAACTGCATCGAGCGCATGCTCGGCAGCGCCTTGCGGTCGCGCACCGCCGCCTCGGCGGTGTCGATGAGCTGCCCCAGCGTGCGCTCCAGCCCGAACGCCTCCTCGTCGAGCAGGCGGGCGAAGCGCGCCCGGTGCATGTCGAACACGCGCTTGGCGGCCTCGGGCCACAGCTCACGGCGGCCCAGGTCCTCGCGGAAGCGGGCGTACTTCGACATCGCGATGTAGTCGCTGATGCCGCTGACGCCGTGGCGCGCGATGCGGGCATCGGACTTCTTCGCGCGATAGAGGACGTACCCCTTCGCGACGTCGAAGTGGCCGGCGCCGGCGATCATCATCTCGACGATGTCCTGGATCTCCTCCACCGACGGGCGGACGCCGCGCGTGGCGCGCAGCTCGACCGTGTTGATCACCATGCCGGCGATGCGGAGCACCTCGGCGTGATCCATCAGGCTCAGGCCGTAGTGCTTGGCCTGGTTGTCCCGGTGCGGGTTCTCCGCGCCCTTGTTGCGATGGGCGAAGAACGCCAGCGCGATCGCCCGGACGATGCGCTCCGGGTCCCAGTCGGCCGTCCGGCCGTCACGCTTCCGCACTGCCTTGTCGGCGGCCGACGACATCGCCGACACTTGAGTCTCCGGGTAAAGCACCGTCGTCATGTCACTCCCCACGGGTGGTTGGTCCTGCGTGCGCCGTTCCTGCATGTGAATCCGCCTCGGTTGCCCCTGCCTGCCCTGCCGGTTCCCGGCTCACGACCCTGCCGCATCCTTCCTCAGACCCCCGCCCGGTGGTGCATGTCCCCGATGCCGGGGACACTCCCGGGCCGGCAGCTGGCCATCGACCACCTGCTGCCGACCTGACACGACCGGGTGCTGCGAGGGCGAAAAACGACGCGGCGCTGCGTCACGACGGTGAAACGGACGGGCAACCTGCGCGGAGCAGGACACTACGGCCCTTCGTGAGTCCGCGCCAGCGTTCCGCGAACGCCCTTCACAGGAACAGTTTAGCGCATTTCGGATCACAAATGTACTGTTTTCCGCGTCACGATCCGGGGGCCGGACGGCGGCACATTTCAACAGACCCGAGAATCCTTTGAAGCGCCTAATCCCGTGTATCATCATGCGGGACAACCACTTAGGCAAGTCCCCCGAGCCCCGCGGCGGCGGCGACCGCACACTTTCCACACCGTCCACATCGCTCCACAGCAGTGGACATTGCCCGGGGACACGTCCCCGACCGCGACGGGGGCGCCAGCGGTCGTCCCACGGGGTGGCGTGCATGGGAGCAAGACCGGAGCCAGGCGGTCACAGCCCCCTGCAAACCGGGCCGCGCAGGCCCCTGCCGGCCCCGCCGCGGGACTAACGGTCGGCGGGTGGCGCGTGGTAGCGGATCCGGCCTTCCGCGTGCTCCACGGCCAGCCGGCGATACGTGGCTGCCGAGGCCGCCAGGCGGTCGCGCTCGGTCACCGTGGTGGCCCGGACGACCTTCCCGGGCATCCCCAGGACCATCGACCCGGGCGGGATCGCGACCCCCTGGGCCACCAGCGCGCCGGCGCCGATGATGCTGCCGCGGCCGATGTGGCAGCCGTTGAGGAGGATCGCACCCATCCCGACCAGCACGTCGTCCTCGATCGTGCAGCCGTGCAGGATGGCGCGGTGCCCTACCGTGACGCCGGCACCGACGGTGGTCGGGAAGCCGGGATCGGCGTGGACCATGGTCAGGTCCTGGATGTTCGAGCCGTCACCGATGGTGATCCACTCGGTGTCGCCGCGGAGCACGGCGCCGGTCCAGACGCTCGCCTCGCGGCCCAGCCGGACGGTGCCGCACACCGTCGCCGTCGGATGCACGAAAGCGCCGTCCGCCAGTTCTGGCGGCCCGCGACGCGCCGCGGCCGCGTCGCGGGGCGGTGGCGGCACGGCGCTCACGGGGCCTGTCCGGCCAGGGTGCGGAACCACGCCTCGAGCCCTTCCACGATGCCCAGGGCGTAGGCCTCCTGGAACGCCGGTGTGCGGAGCGCGGCCTCCTGCTCCGGCACGATCACGTACGCTCCTTCCACCAGCACGCCGGGCATCCAGGTGCCGCGGACGACGGCGAGGTTGTCGTACCAGGTGCCCTCGTCATCCAGGCCCATGTGTGCGACGATGCGCGACTGGACGGCGCGCGCCAGCCCCGCCGACTGCGGGTGGAAGTAGTAGGTGCCACTGCCGGTGTTGCGGTACGGATTGGCGCCATCCGGCTTCGCGTTGAGGTGGATCGAGACGAAGGCCACCGCGTCGGCCCGTCGCGCCATCACGGGACGATCGCCGAGCGGCACCGGCGCCGCCGTGGTGCGGGTCATGAACGGGTCGGCGCCCCGCTCGCGCAGCAGCCGCTCGACGCGCTGGCCGACGGCGAGCGTGACCTCGCCCTCGTAGAGCCCCGTCGGCCCGGTGGAGCCGATCGGCGGGTGCCCCGGGTCGACCGCGATGCGCAGCCCCCGCAACGGGCTGCCGGCGTCCACCACCGGCGGGCGGCGGATCCGCAGCACGAACGCGTCCCCGCGCCACCACGCGAACCAGCCGTAGACCTCGCGCTGGAGCTGCAGCGTGTACACCGCGCGGTCGCTGGCGTCGTTCGTCCACTGCAGGTCGCGCACGAGCGAGTCGCCGCGCTGGAACCAGCCGATGTCGGTGTTGCCGGTGGTGCCGTGCAGCGTGAGCCGCAGCGTGCGACCCTCGGCCTCCACGGCATACGCGGGTCGCGCCGACATCGGGAGTATGAGATCCACATATCCCGGGCCCGGCACGAGCCGGATGTTCGCGACGGTGCGTCGTGGCGCGACGGTGCCGGGGGGGAGCGGGGTGACGGACGGCGCGTCGACCCAGGCCTCGAGCCGGCTGTCGAGCTGCACCCGCACGGCGTCCCCCTGGCGGCCGGTGGCGCGCAGCACCGTGCCGGGCAGCAGGAACCAGCGGTAGGTGCCGCCCGGCACCGGGCGCGCGATCACGACAGCATCACTGTCCGCACTGGCCTGCCCCACCCGCACGAGGCCGAGGGAATCACCGTCGGCCACCGGTGGCAGCGTGCGCGTGACGGCAACACTGTCCCCGCGGCCGAAGACCGCCAGCACGGCGCCGCACCGCAGCGCTGCCGCGCGCACGTCGCGGGCGACGGTCTCGCCGCCGCCCTCCGGCGCCAGCAGCGGGAGCACCGGCGCCGGCCCGCCGCCGCACGGCGTGGGCCGCACCTCCGCCCGCGCGCCAGCGGCCAGCCGGACCGCCACGCGCACCGGCTCGGCATCGCGCAGCACCAGCCCGCCCCGCGGCACAACCGACGCCGTGTCGTGGTACGGCGGGCGCGCCGCATCGGGCGCCAGGCGCTCGGCCGGGAGGCGGATCGGCAGCACCAGCCGCTGTGGCGCCGCGTCGCCCACGGAGGCCACCACCTCGAACTGCGGCCGGCTGCGCGGCGGCATCGCCACCCACGCGAGGAAGGCCCCGTTCGGACGCACCGACACCGGCGCGCCGTTGATGGTGAGGGTGGCACCGCCGTGCCGGACCGTGCCGAGCAGGAAGGTCGAGTCGCGGGCGGCGATGAGCGCGTTCGGCGACGGGTACTGGATGCGGATCGCGAGCGGCCCGTCGGCACGCGGGATGGGCGGCAGTGGCCGCGCCGTTGCCGGGGTCAGGCCGGTGGTGGCGGGGGTGCGGCCCGCGCACCCTGCGAGGAGGACCACGAGCAACAGCGGCCGCACGGCGGGGCGTCCCGCGAAACCGGGCCGGAGCAGGGTGCGTAGCATGAAGAAACGTAGCGCTGCGCCGGGCCCCTCCGATTTGACCGTCTCATGCGCGCCGTCCTAGCTTCTGTGTACGCGCGCCACGTCCGGAGGGGGCGAGCGCGCGACCGGAACGCTGGCCTCACCCTCTTCACGCGCCGAATGTGCCCGTCATGACCCACCCCACGCCGTCCGAGGTGCCCGTGCCACGCCCCGGCGTGCGACTGCGGCTGGCCGGTCGGACGGACGTCGGCATCACGCGCGACCACAACGAGGACGCCTTCGCCTTCCTCGACCTCTCGAGCGGACAGGCGCACGACGACGTGGCCGACGGGACGATCGACGTCGGCCTGCGCGGGGTGGTGCTGGTGGTGGCCGACGGGATGGGCGGCGCAGCGGCCGGCGAAATCGCCAGCGCGATGGCGGTGGAGGCCGTGCTCGACACCTTCCGGGCGCAGTGGATGCAGGGGCAGGCGCGCGACACCGACACCTTCGTCGAGACGATCCGCGATGCGGCCGACACGGCGAACCACCGCATCTTCGCCTACGCCGGCGCCCACCCGGAGCATGCCGGGATGGGCACCACCGCCACCATCGCCGGGCTGCTCGGCAACTCGCTCTACCTGGCGCAGGTGGGCGACAGCCGCGCCTACATCGTGCGCGACGGCACCGCGCGACAGATCACGAAGGACCAGTCCCTGATGCAGCAGCTGATCGAGGCCGGCGAGATGACACCTGACCAGGCCGAGGTGAGCGAGCGCCGCAACATCATCCTGCAGGCCCTCGGTCCGGACAGCACGGTGCGGCCCGACTTCACGCAACAGCCGCTCGCCGCCGGCGACACGCTCGTGCTCTGCAGCGACGGCCTCACCACGCACCTGCGCGCCACCGACATCGCCCGCATCGTCAGCGCCAGCAGCGATCCCGAGGATGCGTGCGAGCACCTCATCGCCGCTGCGAACGCCGAGGGGGGCCACGACAACATCACGGTGGTGGTGGCGCAGTTCAGCGGCGACGGGCTGCCGGCGCACGACCTGCTGCAGCGCGAGATCGGGCACCAGACCTATCCGCTGCCCGACAGCGGCGCGCCGACGCTGGACCGGATGCGCGGCCGGATGCGCAGCGGCGCGGTGCCGGCGGTGACACGCCCGCCGACACCGGCGATGGGTGTGCAGGGCGTGACCGACGACCGGCATGCCGAAGCGCCGCCGGTCGTGCCACCGCGCGACCCGGGCAAGGCGTACGTCTACGTGGCGATCTTCGCGGTGCTCGTGCTGGTGGCCTGGGCGATCTGGAAGTTCGGCTTCAGCTGAGCGGCGGCACTCAGCCCCGCTGGCGCGCGAGCCAGCGCGCGGCCGCGGACTGCATGCAGCCGTCACCGCTCCAGGCGCAGAGCAGCGGGGCTTCGTCCCCGAAGGCACCGGCCAGGCGCGGATGCCCGAACCAGATGATCATCGCATCACGGCCGGCGGCGCGGGCGTCGGCGTAGAGCTGCATCGCGCCATCCCGGACGGCCGGCGCCACCTCGAGCGACCCGCGGCCCTGCACCGGCTCACCGAACGCGGTGATCACCACCGTGCCGCGGCTCGGGCCGTCGGCGCGTTCGGCCACGCGCGTGTCCACGCTGAGCTGGCGGAGCGCGTCGACGAGCGGCGCGCGCGGCGCGCGGAGGTCGTCGCGCTTGTCGCCGTCCAGCGAGCAGAGCTCGATCGGCGCCCGGATGCCGCGCGTGAGTGGACGCACGACCTTGAGCACGCGGTCGGCGAGCCCCGCGCACCAGAGCACGTCGGTGCCCGAGGGGCGGCGGTAGTCGTTCGGCGGCGAGACCCACTGCGCCCACTTGAGGCGCCGGCGCATCGACTGCCGCAGCCGGTCGCGCTCGATGCGGCCATCGGCCACCGCCGCCTCCAGCGCGGTGACGCACTGCTGCAGGTCACCCGGGGCCAGTACGAGGTCGCAGCCCGCGATCACCGCCCGCACCGCCGCCTCGCCCTCGTCGATGCCCTGGAGCACGGCCTGCATGTTCACCGAGTCACCGACGATCAGGTTCTCGAACTCGCAGCGCTGGCGCAGCACCCAGGTGAGGATCTCGCGTGACAGCGTGGCGGGCTGGCCGCTCGGGTCGAGTGCGGTGTAGGCCACATGGGCCGTCATGATCGAGCCCACACCGGCGTCGATCGCCGACCGGAACGGGAGCAGGTCGTCCTGCATCAGCACCGAGTGCGGTGTGCTCACGACCGGGAGCGTGAGGTGCGAATCCTCGACAGTGCGGCCATGGCCGGGAAAGTGCTTCGCACAGGCCAGCACCCCCTCGCTCTGGCAGGCATCGATGAACTCGGCCACGTAGTCGCCGACCTCGCTGGCCTGCGCGCCGAACGAGCGCGTGTTCACCACCGGGTTCGCCGGCTCGACGTCGAGGTCACCCACCGGGGCGTAGTTCCAGTTCACACCCATGGTCCGCGCCTCACGCGCCGTGTGGCGCGCCGCGCGCCGCACGGCATCGCGGTCACGCAGCGACGCGATCGCGGCGACGGGTGGCAGGCCGGTGGAGCCATCGAACTGCTGGCCGGCACCGCGCTCCATGTCGGCGCCGATCAGCAGCGGCGTGCGGGAGCGCTGCTGGAGGTCGCGGGTGAGGGCCCGCACCGCCTCCGGCGTGCCCCCGTACAGCGTGAACCCGCCGACACCCATGCGGAGCGCAGCATCGATGTGCGGACGCGCATCGCCATAGCCTCGTGCGGCATCCCAGCGGATGGCCGCAATGCACAGCGAGGCGGCCTCACTCATCGGTGACCTGCTGCTGGGGAGCGAATCGCGCACTCATGGCGAGGCCGAACGGCGGTCGGCAGGTGAAGGGCTGGCGGGTCATCAGGGAAGCGTGCGGACGCCGAGCACCCGGGGGCCATCGGCGCCGGTCGCCGCCGGCACGTTCCCAGGCTGTCCCAACAGATGTTGCAGTCCGATGTACGCGAACGCCACCGCCTCCTTGGCCTCGCCGTCGAAAAACAACTCGTCGAAGGTACGCACCGTGCGCAATGGGAGGGCGGTCCGGACTTGCCTGACGAGCTCCGCGTTGCGCGCCCCGCCACCGGACAGCACCACATCCACGAGTCCTGCACGCACGAAGCGGTCATAGCCGATGGCCATCGTGCGCGCGGTGAGCGCGGTGGCGGTTGCGACGATGTCGGCATCGGTGACGGCGTCCGATGCCGCCCGGCAGCGCGCGACGAGGTCCGCCACGTACGCCGCGTCGTACTTCTCCCGCCCGGTGCTCTTGGGCGGCTCGAGGGCGTACCACTCGTCCGCCAGCAGGGTCTCGAGCACCGCTTCCACGGGCGTCCCGGCCGCGGCCATGAGACCGTTCTCATCGTAGTGGCGCCCCGGCACCAGCGCCGCCACCACGCGATCGATCACGCCGCAGCCGGGCCCGGTGTCGAAGGCGAGCGCCGGCTCGCGGCTGCCGCGAGGCGGGACCACCGTGACGTTGCCGATACCGCCCAGGTTCTGCAGCGCGCGCCAGCCGTCGGCCGCGGCGAAGAGATGCAGGTCCGCGAGCGGCACCAGCGGAGCGCCCTGTCCGTTGGCCGCCACGTCACGGCTCCGGAAGTCGTGGATCACACGCGCCTGCAGCCGTTCGGCGAGCACAGCGGCGTCACCGATCTGCCAGGTGGAGTGCCCGGGCTCGTGCCACAGCGTCTGGCCGTGTGACGCCACGGCGGCCACGTCGCGGCCGGTGAGCCCGGCGCGAGCCATCACCAGCGCGGCCGCATCGGCCAGCCAGTGGCCCAGGTCCACGTTCAGGCGGCAGAAGTCGCGCGCACTCCCCTGCACCATGCCGGCGGCGAGGCGCGCGCGCTGCTCGGGGGTGTACGCCACCGACTCGAACGCCAGCAGCTCCGGCCGGTGCCCGTCCGGGGTGGGATGGAACCGCACCACCGCCGCGGCGATGCCATCGAGCGAGGTGCCGGACATCAGCCCGACCATCACCGGCGCGGCCGACAGGGGCGCATCGGTGGCCATCAGCGCCCCTCGCCGGCAATCGCCGGTGGCGGACGGTTCACGGCACGACGGATGACACCCTGCGCCGCATCGAGCGCTGTGTCGGCCGCCGCGGCATCGACGCCGAGCAGGTGCATGGTGATCGCCCGCTTCACGACGCCACCCGCCGCGGCCAGGAGTGCATGTGCCGCCGCGCGATCCAGGCTGCAGACCTCGGCCACGATGCGCTCGCTGCGATCCACCAGCTTGGCGTTGGAGGCGCGCAGGTCCACCATCAGGTTGCCGTACACCTTGCCGATGCGGATCATCGCGCCGGTGCTGATGATGTTCAGCGCGAGCTTGGTGGCCGTGCCCGACTTCATGCGGGTGGAGCCCGTCACGACTTCCGGGCCGACGACCAGCACGATCGGGATGTCGATGGCGTCGAGGATGGCGGCCGGCAGCGCGGTGCACGCGATCATGCCGGTGGTGGCACCAGCGGCGCGCGCGCGGCGCAGGGCGCCGTGCACGTACGGCGTGGTGCCGCTGGCAGCGATCCCGACGACGAAGTCATGCGCGCCGATGCCGACGGCCTCCAGGTCGCGTGCGCCGCCTTCGGGACTGTCCTCTGCCCCCTCCTGCGCGCGCAGGAGCGCTGGCGGACCGCCGGCGATGAGGCCGATGAAGAGGTCGAACCCGGCGCCGAAGGTGGGCGGGATCTCGCTGGCGTCGAGCACACCGAGCCGTCCCGACGTGCCGGCGCCGGCATAGATGACGCGGCCTCCGCTGCGCAACGCCTGCTCCGCGGCGGCGATCGCACGCGCGAGGGCCTCGCGCTGCGCCACGACCGCCGGCACGACGCCCGCATCCTCGGCGGTGATGATGTCGACGATCTCGAGCGGCGACGCGAGGTCGATCGCGACGGAGCGCGGGTTGCGCTGCTCGGTGATGCGCGGGTCCCGGACGGCCGGGGCGGTGTGGGGCTGGTCTGGCACGCGGTGCGGGATGGAGCGAAGCGTGGAACCGGCGGGCGCGTGCCTGCGCTGTCGGCCCCACGAGTGCCCGGGTAAGCTTCCGGTTGCGCAAACATACACCCCCGGCGAGCTGGACCAGCGGTACGGTCCGGGCACCGGAGGGTGTCTGTGCACAGGTCGTGCCTGCCCATCCGACACCTCCACCGACACCGCCGATGCTCCTGCCTCCCTCGACCCGCCGGTCGCTCGCCGCTGTGGCCGCCGCGCTGCTGGCCGCCTCCTGCCGCGCACCGCAGCCCGCGGGTCCGGCACCAGCGCCGATCCCGGCACCACCGGCCGCGGTCGTCACCGGTGCACGCGAGGACTCGGTGCGGCGCGACCCGGTGGTCTTCGCTGACGGCTGGCGGTTCGCCACCAACGCCCCTGCGACCTTCGCCGAGCATGGGATGGTGAGCAGCAACGCCCCGCTGGCCAGTGCGGCCGGTGCCGAGGTGATGAAGCAGGGCGGGAACGCCGTCGATGCCGCCGTGGCGACGGGGTTCGCGCTGGCCGTGGTCTGGCCCGAGGCCGGCAACATCGGCGGCGGCGGCTACATGGTGATCCAGATGGCCGATGGCCGGCGCGACGTGGTGGACTACCGCGAGGTCGCACCACTGGCCGCGTCGCGCGACATGTACCTCAAGCCGGACGGCACCACCGACGGCAGTATCATCGGCTGGCGCTCGAGCGGGGTACCGGGCGCGGTGGCGGGGCTGCTCGCGGCACACGCGAAGTACGGGCGGCTGCCCCGCGCGCAGGTGATGGCGCCGGCGCTCCGCATGGCGCGTGACGGCTTCGTGATCGACTCGGGGCTGAACACGAGCATCTCGCGCAGCCGCGCGCTGATCACGCGGTTCGCCGGGCGCAGCGTCTTCCTGCCCGGCGACAGCGTGCCGGCGATCGGCTCCACGTTCCGCCAGCCGGTGCTGGCGCGCACGCTCGAGGCCATCGCCCGTGACGGGGCGGACGTGTACTACCGTGGCTGGATCGCCGACAGCATCGCCGCCGAGGAGCAGCGCGGTGGCGGGATCATCACGAAGGCCGACCTCGCGGGGTACACGCCGCGCTGGCGCAAGCCGCTGGTCTGGACGTACCGCGACTACACGCTCGTCGGCATGCCGCCGTCGTCATCGGGCGGCGTGACCATGGCCGAGACGATGAACATCATCGAGCACGAGCGGCGCATGCCGGCGTTCGGCAGCGTGGCCTACCTCCACCTGATGGGCGAGGCGTACCAGCGCGCCTTCATCGACCGCAACAGCAAGCTGGCGGACCCGGACTTCTTCCCGGTGCCGATGGCGCAGCTCACGAGCAAGGACTACGCCGCGCGGCTCTTCGGCCAGATCGACCGCACCAAGGCGACGCCGACGCCCGTGACGACGGCGCAGATGGCGGAGGCGATCCACACCACGCACTACTCGGTGGTGGACGGCGACGGCAGCGCGGTGGCCACCACGACCACGCTCAACAACTCGTGGGGCAGCGGCGTGTACCTGGCGAGTGTCGGCTTCATGATGAACGACGAGATGGACGACTTCGCGGTGCAGCCGGGGAAGGCGAACATGTTCGGGCTGGTGCAGGGTGAGGCGAATGCGATCCAGCCGGGCAAGCGGATGCTCTCGGCGATGTCACCGACGGTGGTGCTGGATGCGCAGGGGACGGTGCAGATGGTGGCCGGCGCCGCCGGCGGCCCGCGCATCATCTCGGCCACCAGCCAGGTGATCCTGAACGTGATCGAGTTCGGCATGCCGCTGGCCGATGCCATGCGCGCCCCGCGCATCCACAACCAGGCCCTCCCCGACGAGCTGCGCCTCGAGACGAACGGCTTTCCCGCCGCCACCGTCGACTCGCTCCGCGCGATGGGGCACACCGTCGGCTTCCTCGGCGGCATCGCGAACGTCAACGCCATCCGCCGCGTGAAGGGCGGCTGGCACGGGGTCTCCGAGCCGCGCGCGTTCGGCGCTGCGATCGGCTACTAGCAACAGCTACTGCAACTGCTTCGACGCAAAGACGCAAAGGGCGCGAAGGACGCGAAGAGTACGCGCGTAGGGCAGCGGCTGGTGCAGCTCCAGCATCGAAATCGAGGGGAACTGCTCTGCAGTCGCAGTTCCCCTCAAGTACCCGCGCTGAAAGGCTCAGCGACCCTCGCCGTGGGAAAGACCCTTTGCGTCCTTCGCGCCCTTAGCGTCTTTGCGTCGAAGCAGTTGCAGTCAGCGGATGCGTGCGACCTCGAGCCGGGCGCCCGTGTCGTCGCGGACGCCCATGTAGACGATGCCGGGGCCGAAGCCGGCGATGACGCGGCCGAAGGGGAATGCGACACGGTCGACGAGCACGCCCTGCCGGTTGACGACGTCGTACACCGGGCCGCCGGCGTGCACCTTGCTCGTGCGGATCCAGAGGTTGCCATCGAGGTCGGCGCGGGTGGCGCCGGTGCCGAAGGCGGGGCGGTAGTCGGGGAGCTCCGACGGCGGGATCATGTTCACCGAGGGCATGGACAGCTGCATCGGCGGGCCACCGGCCGGCGGAGCGCCGCCGCCGCCAGGTGGGCCACCCTCGAAGCGCATCACCATCCCACCGCCACCGCCACCGCCACCACCACCACCACCCGGCGGGCCGCCAGCGCCCGCGGCCACGACGACATTCCCGCCACCGTTCGCCATCGCGCGGGCACGCATCGCCTCCATCGCCGTCTTCGCGGAATCGAGGAACACCACCTTCTGCTCATCGCTCAGGCGCTGCCACTCGAACGGGATCTTCGGTGTGCTGGTCCGCGACCCATCCGGGGCGAGCCAGTCCACGTGGTAGTCCGCGCCGCGCACCACGGCGAGGGTGCCATCGGGCAGCAGCGTCCAGTCGTCCACCACCGGCATGGGGTTCATCACCATCGTCACCGAGATGCGGCCGTTGTCCCCCTGCGTGACACTGGCGCGCGTCTTCGGGATCTTGAAGAAGCTGGCGGTGTCCAGCGTGCGCGTGCCGAGCGCCACGCGCAGGATCGGCGCCGAGTCGGGCTGTTCCGGCACGCGGAAGGTGCGTTCGCCGCCGGTGAGCGGCGGCGGCATGGTGGGCAGCGTGAAGCCACGATAGACGATGCGCCCGTTGCTGTCGAAGCCCGGCGTGCCGAACGGTCCACCGACCATGAACTGCGCATCGTTGGGGCGCGGCACGGCCATCACCCGGGCGACCTTGCCGCCACCATCGATCACGAGCATCGACAGGGAGGCGGGGTCGACGAACAGCGAGGAGTCGCCGCGGTATGGAATCAGGCCGCCGGCGCGTGCACCGTAGGCATTGGCGGTGGCGGCGGTGGTGTCGGCGACGATGGCCTCACGCGCGAACGCGGAGTCCAGCAGCACGAGCTGCCGGCGCGTGATGTCGTTCACCAGCACGCGGCCGCCGGGAAGCGGGCGCACCGCCGAGACGCTGCCGAGGACATCGGCGGGTGACACGCGCGTGACCGGCCCGAGCGCGCGGACCGGTGGCAGCGCCTGCGCGGCGACGGTGACACTCGCGACGGTGGTGAGCAGCGCGAGGCGCCGCGCCGTGCGACGGGAATGGAGCATCATGGGTGCAGCACCTGGAGCGGGGGCGAGGAGGTCAACGGATGATGATGGTCTGGCCACCACCACCCTGGGGAATGTTCATGCCGCCGCCCATGAATCCGCCACCGAACTCGCTGCCACCCACGGTGCCGGACCGGATGGAGGCGAGGTAGCGGAGGTCGAGGTGGCTGGCGACGAGGGTGGGCAGCCGGCGCCGCTGGTCTGCCGTCAGCAGGCCGCGCACGGCCGGCGCGAGCACGCGCAGCGCGTCGATCGACGCCTCGCGCGCGCGCTTGTACTGCCCGAAGGCGATGTCGTGATCGTAGCGGTCGTCCAGGCGCGCGAACTCCCGCACCACCGGCGCCCAGATCTGGCTCAGCCGGATGGTGTAGCTGCGGTTCATCGTCGCGATGCTGTCGGCCTGCAGCGCCGTGAGCTGGAGTGAGTCGGACTGGCGGAGGATCTGCGCCATGGGATTGATGGTCACGCCACCGCCGCCGTACATCGCCTGGAGCTGCGGCTCGGGAGCCTTCTGGCCAGGGGTGCGCCGGCCGCGGTCGAGCTGCTGCGTGAGCACCTGGCGTTCGCGCGACGGGCCGAGGTCGAAGCGCATCAGCGCGGTCACGGTGACCGGGGCCCGGAACGTGGTGACCGCCGGTCGCGTGGCCCCGAAGCGCTGGTTCACCTCGTAGCGGAAGGTCCGCGTGCCGGGATCGAAGCCGCGCACGTACAGCAGCGTGGCATCCGGCTGCGCTGGCTGCCCCCAGCCCCGCAGCTTGCCGGAGCCGTGCAGGAGCAGGTCGGCGGCACCGAGCGGGTTGCTCACCTGCAGGGAGAGTGTCGCGCGCTGCGGCAGGCGCAGCTTGAGGGGGTTGAACGACAGGCTGAGGAAGGCGTTCTGCGTCCATGCCCCGCGGCAGCTGTTGCGCGCGGCCAGGGTCCCGAGCTGCCGGGTGAGGCAGTCGCGCGCGTCGGCACCGGCACCGGCCAGCAGCGCGCCCATGTCGGCGGCCAGCTGGCCACCGGTCGAGGGGGCAAAGACGAAGGCGCGGTCGTTCTGGAGCCCATCGCCGTTCACGTCGCCGCCCACCACCGGCGTGTACGGGCTGCCGGAGCGGATGCTGCCGAACCAGGCCAGCCGCACGGTGTTGAACGCGTTGTAGCTCAGCGAGTACTGCCACTGGTGCCGCGTGTCGAAGCCGGAGCGCGACCACTCGATGGCCCGCGGGTCGCCGGTGGTGCTCTGGAAGCCACGGTACTGCTCGCGCACGTTGCCGTACACGTACGCCAGGCTCCATTGCACGCGCGTGTTGAACGTCGACGGGCTGAGTCGCACGCTCACCTGCCGCGACTCGCTGCGCAGGTCGGAGCGGTTCGCGTTCACCACGTTGAACAGCTGCGACACGCGTGAGTCGCGCGGGGCAGCGGCACCGGTGGCCGGGTCGATGCTCGCGACCGGGACGAACACCGGACGCCCCGCCTCCTCGGCCAGCGAGAAGCCCGTCTCGCCGGCGAAGTTCAGGTCGAACGTGCCCGGCTGGTTCAGGTTGCGCGAGTAGGTGAGGTCGATGCTGGCATTGAAGCGGTTGCGCAGCACGGGACCGTTCCACTGGAGGTTCGAGCGCAGGCTGCGCGTCGCGTTCCAGCCTGCGTCGAACAGCGTCACGTTCGGCGCGATGCTCGAGAACGACGTGGGCTGCAACCCGTCGGCACACAGCACCGGGATGGTGGACGGGTCGGTGAGCCAGGTGCCCCACTGCGGCACCGGCGCGGCGGCGCCGAAGCAGCCAAGCTGCTGCACCGCGCTGGCGAGCCCGGTGTTGTCCAGCGCCTGGCCGAGGAGCGTGGCCTGTGGCGTGTTCTGGAACACGCCCGCACCGCCCCGCACCACCGCCCGCGGGCCGCGCACCGCGCCGTCGAAGCCGCCGATCTGCGGTGCGGTGCCGTACGTCCAGCTGAAGCCGACCCGCGGGCTCACGTACACGCGGTTCGGGACTGCGGTGTTCCGCGTGCCGAAGAGGCGCTCGATGTCGGCGTTCGCCGCCGGCCCGCGATCGAACCGGTTGGCATCGACGCGCACGCCGTACTGCACCTGCAGGTCGTTGCTGCGGCGCCAGGCATCACCGAGCGACATGGCGGCGACCACCTGTCCCCCGCTCCGCAACCGCGGTTCGAGCTGTCGCGTGTACGACACGGCGCGTCCCGCCTCGAGGTCGGCGAGCGAGTTGAAGCTGTAGGTGCCGAACCGGTTCGTGGTCTGGTCGATGCGGAAGATGTCGCGCCGCAGTTCACTGGTGAGCTTCACGCGGTGCCGGCTCGAGCGCGAGAACCACGACAGGGTGTTGAGCACCCCGGTGCTGGCGTTCTCCTGGCTCGTGGCGAGGAAGGGGTTGCCGCCGAACGACAGCAACCGCAGCCCCTCGGTGCCGTCGGACAGCGCCGAGTTCACGCGCACCGTCGCATTCGGCAGCTCGAGGAAGCTGGTGCCGGCGTTGCGCGAGGCGCTGAGGTTGACGTTGGTCTCGGTGAGGATGCCGCTGCTGAAGTACGCGGAATGCCTGGCGGCCAGCCCGCCGTTCCAGTTGGTGCGCTCGCCACTGTGCGACGGCAGCTCGGTCACGGAGCCGCTCACCGGCGAGGTACGGTTCCAGGAGGCGTTGCCGGTGATGGTGAACGCCTGGCCGGTGCGTGACCCGGGGGGCGCGACGTTGATGGAGCCGAACAGCAGCCCCTGGTCGCCGTGCCGCACCTGCGGATTCCCGGCCGGCCGGGCCGGGATGCCGAGCGCCGACAGGATGCCCAAGAGCCGCGTCGCCGAATCAGGCGAGACACCACTCGTCAGCAGGCCGTCGGCGCCGGTGTTGAGCAGCGTGCGCAGGTCGTTGCTGCGGCGGCCCAACTGGTACGAGAGGTTGTAGAACGCCTTGTCGGGGCGGATCGGGCCGGCGACCAGCCCGCCGAGCGACAGGTTGCTGAACTCCTGCCCCAGCGCGCGCGCCGACGCGTCGGTGTACTGCAGCGCCGGTGCGTCCACGTTCAGGCTCGTGGAGCGCACCTTGAAGTTCGAGCCCCCCGACGTGCGGAGCTGGAACTGCGCGCCGCTGAATCCGCCGCGTGACACGTCGTAGGGTGAGGTGGCGAGCGCGCTCTGGATGCCGGCATCGCGCGGCAGGTTCGCGCCGCCGAAGCTCTGCCCGTTGAGCGTGGTGTTGTTCTGGTCGGGCGTGAGCCCCAGCACCGAGAACCCCGACGGATCACCCTCGGCGCCAGGCACCATCGTCACGCCGGGGAGCGACGCCGCCATCGCGGCGAGGTCTCCCGCCTGTCCTGCGGCGACGTTGCCGCCATTGACGCTCCGTTCGCTGCCACCGATGTCGGGGGTCCGGTCGTCGCGCGTGGCGCGCGGCCGGTCACCGATCACGCGCACCTCGTCGAGCTGCGCGACGGTGCGCGAGAGTCGTGCGTCGGCGAGCAGCACCTCCTGGTCCGCCGTGCGCTTCACCTCGAACCGCTTCGGCGCGAAGCCGAGCGCCGTCACCGTCACGAAGTAGTCGCCCTCGCCGCCCGGAAAGGTGATCGTGAACCGGCCGCGCGTGTCGGTGCGCGCGCTGCGATTGACGTACCCGGAGAGCGAGGTGGCGGTGACGCGCGCACCGGCGATCGGGATCGAGTCCGGGCCCGTGACCAGGCCGCGGATCACATCGAGCTGCTGGGCGCCTGCCGGCAGCGCGAACGTCATCGACAGCACGGCAATCCAGGACAGCGCGAGGTGGCGAAGACGCACGGAATCGGTCGGGCGAGGGAGGGGTGCACCGGGGGCGGAACTCCCCGGACCGGCCATCAGACGCCGGTGCCAGCCGGACGGTTTACTCCGGCACCGGAAACCAAGCACGGTCGGGCGGCCGGCGCATCCGCGCCCCCCGCGTCGCGCGCCCGGCGCGACTGGTGCCGAACGCAACACGCCCGCATCTGCAGGGGCAGACACGGGCGCGCGGGAGACTTGTCCGCCGGCCGATGGTGGCCGGACCGGCAGGGCGCCGTCGGAAGCGGTGTGGTCTCAGTGCGGGCCGGTCAGTTCCGCACCGTCATGGGAGCACCGAGGCGCACGGTCAGCGCCGAGCCCTCGGGCAGGCAGGCGAGGCGATCCCCGGTGACCGCAGCCGCCACGGCGCCGGCGGCACCACCCGCGGCGGCGCCGACGACCGTGCGCTGCGCACGGCTGCCGCCACCCACGATGTTGCCGATCACCGCACCGGCCGCCGCGCCGATGGCCACCTTCCGGCCGTCGCCGCCCTTGCGCTCCATCACCACCGCGCTCGTGCTCACCTCACCACTGGCCGTGAAGGTGTCCCCACCGAAGGTGATGTTCCGGACGTCGAACGCGAGCTCCGCGGCGTCACCCTGTGAGGCCGAGGTCTTCGCCTTCGTCACGACCAGCCCGACGCGCGCACCGGCGGGGATGCTGACGCCGTTGCTGGCGTCGATCGGCGACGACGTGGTGGCAGTGACGCGATCACCGACGGCCACCGTGTTCGAGCAGACCTTCGCGCCGCTCGTCACCGTGAAACTGGTGCCCGCCGCGACGGTGCCGGTCGCGCGAACCGGCTCGGGTGCGGGCGTCGGCGCGGGCGCGGGGGTCACGGCCGGCGCCGGTGTCGACGGCGCGCGTGACGGAACCGGCGTGCGCACCGGGGCCTTCGTCACCGGTGCCCTCGTCACCGGCGCCGTGGCGGGATCGGGCTCGGCGCGCTCCAGCGGCGCACGACCTGCCGTGAGCGGCGCCTGCGCGGTGGGGGCATCCACCGGCGGCACCGTGGACATCGCCGTCGCAGTGTCGGCGAACGCCGGCCGCGCCGCGGAATCCGTCGTCAGTGCCACGTCACGCGACGCGTCGTCTGCGCGGCCCCGGTCGCCGCAGGCCGCCAGTGTCAACAGGGCGACCGCCGTCAGCGGACGCATGGCGCGTGGAATAAGTTCAGTGGATCGCATGTTGTCTCCTTGTGCAGATGGTCGCGCCACGACGGGTGTGGCCCTGTCGTCGTCACGCCATCCGTCCTGATGAGCAAGCCTCGTACCAGCAGTCTCCGTGCCTTGCGTGCACTGGTGCCGTTTGTTCGCACGTATCGCGCACGCATGGCGCTTGGCCTGGCGTGCGTGATCGGATCGAGCGCGATTGCCAGTGCCATCCCGTGGCTGCTGCGCCGTGCGGTGGACGATCTGCAGGCGGGTGCCCCGCCACGCGACCTGTACGACATCGCGGCGGCCATGGTCGGCATCACCCTCGTCACGGGTGTGCTCAGGTTCCAGATGCGGAACATCCTGAATGCCATCAGTCGCCTGGTAGAGTACGACCTGCGGAGTGCAATGTTCCGTCACCTCGTCACGCTCGACGCCGGTTTCTTCGGCCGGAACCGCACCGGCGACCTGATGGCCCGCCTCACCAACGACCTCTCGGCCGTCCGCATGGTGGCCGGTCCGGCCATCATGTACCTCGTCAACACCATCGCCGGCGGGCTCTTCGCGCTGGTCTTCATGCTGCGGATCAGCCCGCATCTCACCGCCATCGCGGTGCTGCCGATGGTGCTGCTGCCGATCGTCATGGCGGTGCTCGGTTCCCTGATACATCAACGGTTCGAGGCCGTCCAGGAACACTTCGGCGTGATGACGACGCACGCGCAGGAGAACATCAGCGGTGCCCGCATCGTGCGTGCGTTCCGGCAGGAGGCAGCCGAGGCGGCGCACTTCGCGGCGCTCAACGACGAGTACCTGCGGCGCAACATGGGCCTGGCGCGGCTCTACGGGCTCATGTCCCCTGGCCTGCAGCTCCTCGCCGGCCTCGGCGCCGTCGCGGTGCTCGGCATCGGGGGTGCCGCCACGCTGCGGCAGGAGATGACGGTCGGCGACTTCGTCGCGTTCGGCCTGTTCCTCGGCATGCTCACCTGGCCGCTGATCGCGCTGGGGTGGGTGATCAACCTGTTCCAACGCGGCGCCGCGAGCATGGCGCGCATCAACGACGTGCTGCTCGCGGCCGCGTCGGTCACCTCACCGGCCACCGTCGCGGCACTGCCCGCGCATGCGGGCGCCGGACGCGCGCTCGAGTTCCGCCACGTCGGCTACCACTACCCCGCTGCCGAGGGTGACGCGCCGCGCTGGGTGCTGCGCGACATCTCCTTCTCGGTGCCGGCGGGTGCCACCGTCGGCATCGTCGGCGCGACCGGCAGTGGCAAGAGTGCGCTGATGGACCTCGTCCCGCGCTTCTGGAACCCGCAGGAGGGCGAGATCCTGCTCGACGGCGTGCCGACCGACACCCTCGACCTGGCCGCGCTGCGCTCCACCATCGGGTACGTGCCGCAGGAATCGGTGCTGTTCAGCGACACCATCATGGCCAACCTCACCTACGGCGGCAACGACGAGGACGCCGCACGCACGGCCGCCGGCGTCGCGCAGCTCGACGCGGCGATCGTGGACCTGCCCGACGGCTACGACACGCTGCTTGGTGAACGCGGCATCAACCTCAGCGGCGGGCAGAAGCAGCGGGCCGCGATCGCGCGGGCGCTCGCGCGCGATCCGCAGGTCGTGCTGCTGGACGATGCGCTGAGCGCGGTGGACACCGGCACCGAGGCGGCGATCCTGCAGGGGCTGCGCGACGAGCTCACCGGGCGCACGGCGCTGATCGCGTCACACCGGGTGAGTGCGGTGCGCGATGCATCGTGGATCGTGGTGCTGGATGAGGGGCGCATCGTGGAACAGGGCACGCACGAGTCGCTGGTGGCAGCCCGCGGGCGCTACTGGCAGTTGTTGCGGCGCCAGCAGGTGTCGGACGAGATCGACGCGGTGAGCGCCTGATCGCCCTGCTGCGTGCGACCGCGTGACCGGTGGGGTGGCTGGCGTCAGGTGGCGCCGGGACACCGGCTAACGCGGCCCGCCGCTGCGCTGGCACTCGGCGCACACGCCGTAGATCACGAGGCGGTGCCGCTGCCGGCTGAAGCCGTGCGACTCGGCGATGAGCGTGGTCATGCGCTCGAGGCGCTCGTCCCGGAACTCGTCCACGCGGCCGCACACGCTGCAGAGCATGTGCTCGTGGTGCGGGATGCCCCGCGCCGGCTCGAAGCGCCGGAAGCCCTCGCCGAAGTCGCGCTCGACCACCAGGCCGCTCTTCACGAGCAGGTCGAGCGTGCGATAGATCGTGGCCGTGCCGGCGTTGTCCCCCTGCTGCGCGAGCCCGGTGGCAACCTCCTCCACCGACAGGTGCTGGTCGGAGGCGAGGACGAGCGAGGCGATGGCGAGTCGCTGCGGCGTGATCGGCAGGTTGTGCTGCCGCAGGTAGGCGCGGAACCGGTCCAGATCGTTGCGCGGGTCCACCCGATGCGGTCCGCGCTACGCGGCGGGGGCGACGGCCAGCGGCGCCACCAGGTGTGCCAGCACGTCGTGCGGGATCAGCTCGGGGTCGGCCGGTTCACTGCTGCGATGGCGCACGCCGCGCAGCACCGCCTCCACCGCCTCCAGCGGCGCATCCGCCTCCTCGATGAGGTCCACGCTCCACTTGCCGCGTTCGACGCCCTTGATGGTGTGGCGGTAGCTGGCGGTGGAGATGCGCATGCGACGACGAGCGGGCGTGGCGGCACCGTCGGGCGCGGCATCGGTCATGGTGAGGCGGTCGTCCTGCGCGGCGGTGGCGGTGGTTGGCGGCGCATCGGCGGACGCTGGTTCGTCGGCGCAGGGCGAGTCGTCGGCGCCGTCGGCATCCGTCGCGGCAACCGGCGCAGGGTCACCGGATTCGGCGTCGTCCGAGGCAATGGGCGCACTGTCACCGAGATGCGCGGCTTCGGTGTCGTCCACCGCAATGGGTGCACTGTCACCGATTTCCGCACCGATCTCCGTGGCACCGATTTCCGCGGTGGCATCCGTGGCAATTGGTGCACTGTCACCGATTTCCGTTGGTGCACTGTCACCGATTTCCGTGGCACCGATTTCCGCGGTGTCGTCCACCGCAATGGGTGCACTGTCACCGATTTCCGACGTGGCAATTGGTGCACTGTCACCGGTTTCCGTGTCGCCGATTTCCGCGGTGGCATCCGCGGCAATTGGTGCACTGTCACCGGTTTGCGTGTCACCGAAATGCGTGTCACCGGTGTCGGCGGCGGCGATGTCGGTATCCGGGCCCACGAGGGTCGGCGGCTCGGGGGGGAGCGCAGTCACGACCACGGCCACGCCGGTCTCAAGGGTGCCACGCCGGATGGGCGGGAACAGGTGCAACTCGACCACGGAGTCGAGCGGCACACGGCCAAGGATGGTGCGGAGGAAGCGTTCCTGCGTCTCGGTCATGCACGAATCCAGAAGGGGCGGCAGCACCGCCGCGACACGCGTCGTCGAGCAGGGCTCGTCGAGAGGCACGGGTGGGAGGGTGCATGCGCTCCGGCCCGTGGGTCCTGCCCGGGAAGTACCCGGCACGATGACCTGAGGTCGGGACCCCCAGGCCATCGCACCGGGACAATTTGCCTGGAAGTACATACGGGCTCAATGGGATCGGCTGAGCCCGTCTGCGCCGACCTCGTCCGTCTGGTCCGACCGCGTCAGCTTGCGCCGCACGTCAGATCATCAGATGTTTGGCCATGTCCACGATCGCCCGACAGTCCCTCGCCGACGCCACCGCCGCACAGCTCGAGGCCCGCATCGCCGCCGCCGAATGGCCACTCGGCAGCCGCCTGCCAGCGGAACCGGAGCTCATGGCACAGCTCGGCGTCGGGCGCTCCACCGTCCGCGAGGCCATCCGGACACTCGCCCGCGTCGGACTCGTGCAGGTCCGGCAGGGAGACGGCACCTACGTCACCGCCCGGACCGCCAACACCGAGTCGCTCCTCACCCGCTGCCAGCGCGCCCAGCTCCAGGAAGTGCGCGACGTCCGCGAGGCCCTCGAACTGCAGGCCGCCCGGCTCGCTGCCGCGCGCCGCACCCCCGACGACCTCGCCACCCTCCGCACCCTGCTCGACCAGCGCGCCGACGCCATCACCCGCCGCGATGCCGCCGGGTTCGCCGCCGCCGACGTCGCGTTCCACCAGCGCATCGTCGCGGCCACCCGCAACGACATGCTGATCGAGCTCTGGCGCGTGCTCGGCGAGTCGCTCGTGCAGTCACTCACCGAACGCAAGCGCGAGTCGGCCTTCGACGACGCCGACTCCACCCGTGAGCACGAGGCACTCTTCGATGCCATCGCGGACGCCGACCCGGGCGCTGCCACCAGCGCCGTCACGGCGCTCTTCCTCACCGCACGACCGGCGCGGGACCGAAGCGACGCCGGTGCCGCGGTCGCCACGTGAGCGCCGTGACCGCATCGACCGCGCCGGTCGCGCCGGCCGCGAGCGACACCACGAGCGCCCCGCCGCGCTTCGACCGGCCATCGGTACTCCGGCTCATGCTCGGCCACGGCGCCACCGACTTCTACCAGGCGGCCGTGCCGGCGCTGGTGCCGTACTTCGTCGCGACCTTCCACCTCACCCTCGCCCGCGGCGCGAGTGCCGTGTTCGCCGCCACGATCCTGTCCGCCGTGCTCCAGCCCTTCTTCGGCTGGCTGGCCGACCGGCGCGCCACGCCCTGGCTCACGACGTGGGGCCTCGTCCTCGCCGCCGGCGGCGTGGCCGCGGCCGTGATGGCACCGAACTACACCCTCGCGCTCCTCGCGGTGGGACTCGCCGGCATCGGTGTGGCGGCCTTCCATCCCGAGGCCACCCGGGCCGTGAACATGTTCTCCGGTGACCGCAAGGGCACCGGGATGAGCTTCTTCACCATCGGCGGGAACATCGGTTTCGCCCTCGCGCCGATCATCGTCGTGCCACTCGCCACGCCCGCGTACCGCGGCGGGCTCGCCGCGCTCTGCCTGCTCTCCATCCCGTGCGCCTGGATCCTCAACCGCGCGATGGGCGCCCTGCCGACGGCGCGCGGCAAGGCGGCGCGAAACGCGGCGCACGATCGCACGCTGCCCAGCGACGCCTGGGGTGCATTCGCACTCCTCGGCGTTGCCATCGGCATGCGCAGCATGATGGTCGTGGCGATGAACACCTTCCTCCCCACCTATTGGTCGCAAGCGCTGCACACCTCACTGCAGACCGGCGCCTTCGCGCTGACGATGCTGCTGACCATCGGCCTCGCGGGCGTGTTCGTCGGCGGACGGATGGCGGACCGCATCGGTGCACGCGCCGTGATCCTCTGGAGCTTCGCCGCCGTCGCGCCGGCGTTCTGGCTCCTCGCGCGCGCGCAAACCGTGCTACAGGCCTCGCTCGCACTGCCGCTCCTCGCCTTCGCGCTGTTCGCACCCGGCGGCGTGATGGTCGTGCTCGGACAGGCCTACCTGCCCCGCCACCTGGGCACGGCGTCCGGCGTGACCGTCGGCCTCGCGGTGACCTTCGGCGGCCTGGCCGCGCCGCTGCTCGGGCGCATCGCCGACCTGCATGGACTGCACACCATGCTCCTGCTGCTCGCCGCCTGTGCGCCGGTGATGGCACTCACCGCCTGGCTGCTGCCCGACCGTCGTCACGCGTAGGCGGTGGCGGCGACGGCGCCTCCGGTGCATCCACCGTGCCGCCGCGCTCCAGGTACCCCGAGACCCCGACGCGGAACGTGTGCGGATCCAGCACCAGCAGCGGCATCCGGATCACCCAGTGGCTCACGATCCAGCGCCCGTTCAGGATGCGCTGCAGGGTCACGCTCCCGCCGGCGAACTTCGCCACCCGCGGAATGACGCGCGGCCCCGCCACGTAGCGGAAGTCGATGCTGCGCAACTCGCCGCTGAGCGTGTCCACGAACGCCGTGCCCTCCACATCCGGCAGCGTCCGGCCGCGCACCGGCTTGAAGCGCAGCTCGGCCAGCTCGCGGCCCGCATCGGCCGGCGCCGAGAAGCAGTGCGTGCGCACGAACGCCTCGCTCAGCAGCACGTTCTCGTCGGGGGCGAGGTAGGTGCGGGTGCTGTCACGCTCGTCGCGGATGTAGCCGTGGCTGGCGAGCGAATCCGGGTCGGCCGCCGAGAAGGGCCGGCCGAAGCCGGTCTCGTCGCGCAGCACGGTGCTGGCGCGTTCCACGAGCGTCGGCGAGAGTTCGCGGGTGAACTCCGTGACGCGCATCATCGGCGACTGCGCCGACGTCTCCCGCGAGAGCACCGCCGCGCGCAGCGCGAGCGTGATCTGCTCCCAGAGCACCGACACCCGGTCGCCATCGTCCGGGCGACGTCCGCACACCGCATCGGCGCGCACACGCACGGTGGCGAGCTGGTAGCGCAGGTTCTGCAACCCGACGCGCAGTGCCAGCGTGCTGCCGCTGTCCACGCGCACTGCCGCGAGGGTGCGTGGCTGCACGCCGATGCGCCGGATGCCCACCGTCCAGGACCCCGCGAATGGCAGGCGCAGTGTAACGATGCCGGCCGCGCTGCTGAGGCCATCGGCGCGTACACGTCCCGTCGAGTCCGACGCACTCACGAGTGCACCGGCCACCGGCTGCGCCGTCGCGGAGTCGCGCAGCGTGATGCGCACCGACTGCGCGCCACCCGCTAGACTCAGCACCAGCAGCAGCGGCAGCAGCAGCGCCACGCGCCACGGCAGCGTCAGGACCCGTCTCGACATGCCGGAACGTTCGTTGGGGAAGCCGGCCCGCATCGTTTGTGCGCGCCTGGTTTCGAAATCAACATCAATCTCCCGAGGTCAGGAACACCCATGGCAGCCCACACCATCAAGCCGCTCGTCACGGCGACCGCCAACTCCACCGGTGGCCGCAACGGCCACTCCGAGACGACCGATGGCTCGGTGAGCGTCAACCTGTCGGTGCGGAAGGAGATGGGCGGGCCCGGCCTGCCCGACACCACCACTCCCGAGCACCTGTTCGCCGCCGGCTACGCCGCCTGCTTCGGCGGGGCACTGGAGTTCGTGGCCAGCCAGGCGAAGAAGGACGTGTCGGGCACGGTGGTGACCTGCTCGACCTCCGTCGGGCCGCGCGAGGGTGGCGGGTTCGGGATCGCAGTGACGATGCACGTGACGGTGCCGACGCTGCCGACCGCCGAGGCGGAGGCGCTGGTGCAGGAGACGCACGACAAGGTCTGCCCGTACAGCCACGCCACCCGCGGCAACATCGACTTCACGCTGCAGGTCGAAGGGGCCTGACCGCAGCGCCCTCCCGTCACGCGGCGCATCAGAGCAGCGTGACGGGATCGCGGTCCCACGCCAGCCGCAGCCCGGCGGCCGAGGGGAGCGGACCCCGCTCCACCACATAGCGGCCGATGCGGCCGAGGGCGTCGGCGTCGGCGCTCTTCACCAGGAAGTGCCAGCGCCAGCGCTGCTTGATGCGCTCCACCGGGCACGGCGCGGCCCCCACGATCTCCACCAGCCCGGGCATGCGCGCCTGCACCAGGCGGCGCGTCCACTCGGCGAGCGCACGCGCCGCATCCGCCGTCGCGAGTTCCTCGGTGCCGCTCACGACGGCGTTGGCGAGAAAGAGCACCGGTGGATACGGTGGGCTGCGGCGGCCCTCGAGCTCCTCGGCCGCGAACCGCAGGTAGTCGTGCGTCACCGCGCAGGTCACGGCGTGGTGCGTGGGCTCACGCGTCTGGATGAACACCTCCCCGCCCTTCGCCCCTCGCCCCGCCCGACCGGCCACCTGGCTGAGCAGCTGGAAGCAGCGCTCGCTGGCGCGGAAGTCGGGGAGGTTGATGCCCACGTCCGCATCGATGACGCCAACCAGCGTGACGTTCGGAAAGTCGAGCCCCTTGGCGATCATCTGCGTGCCGAGGAGGATGTCCACCTCGCCCGATGCCACGCGATCGAGGATCGTGGCGTGTGCCCACTTGGCACCGGTCGTGTCCATGTCCATGCGCGCGATCCGCGCCTCCGGCCAGCGCTCGCCCAGCAGCCGCTCGAGCTGCTGCGTGCCCAGCCCGCGCTCGCGCAGCGGCGGACCGCCGCACCCGGCACACTGCGTCGGTGGCGCCTCGCGATGTCCGCAGTAGTGACAGGCGAGCCGCTCGGGCATGCGGTGGAACGTGAGCGCGATGGCACAGTTGGGGCACTGTGACACCGCGCCGCAGTCGTTGCACTGCAGGAAGTGCGCGTACCCGCGGCGATTGAGGAGCAGGATGGACTGCTCGCGCTGCGCGAGCCGGGCGCTGATCGCCAGCTCCAGTGCCGGCGTGATGGCGTGGCCGAAGGTGGTGCCGCTCACCGGCATGCCCCCGTTCGCGGCCAGCGGCGGCCGCGCGACGGGCGGCTCCCGGCGACGGTCGATCACGTGCACCGCCGGGAGTTGCGCACCGCCGGCGCGCTCGGGAAGCTCGAGCAGCCGCAGCTCCCCGCGTTGCGCCTGGGTCCAGCTCTCGAGGCTCGGGCTGGCGCTCCCCAGCACGAACGTCGCCCGCTCGGCGACGGCACGCACCCGGGCGAGGTCGCGGGCGTGATAGCGTGGAGACTCGCCCTGCTTGTAGGTGGCCTCGTGTTCCTCGTCCACCACGATCGCGCCGAGCCGGTGCACGGGCGCGAAGATGGCCGAGCGGGCGCCGACGACGATGCGCTTCTCCCCGCGCCGGATGGCGGCCCACGCGTCGTACCGCTCGCCATCCGACAGCGCCGAGTGCAGCACGGCCACCTGGTCACCGAACGCGGTGCGGAACCGGTCCACCGTCTGCGGGGTGAGGGCAATCTCGGGGACCAGCACGATCGCACCCTCGCCGCGCCGCTCGACGACGTCGCGCAGGTACTCGATGTACACGAGCGTCTTGCCGCTGCCGGTCACGCCGCGCAGCAGCGCCCCCTCCCCGGGGGGCAGGGCGGTCAGCGCGTCGATGGCCGCACGCTGACGGTCGGTGGGCACGAGGCGACGGTCGCCCGCGACGGCACGGGTGGCGAAGGGATCGCGTGCCACCGGCAGCAGGTCGATCGCCAGCAGCCCGCGCGTCACCAGCGGCTGGAGCACGGCGGCGGTGACACCGGCCTGCTCCAGCAGGGCGCGCACCGGGTGCGTGCCGCCGAGCGACTCGAGCAGCTCGTAGAGCACGCGCTGCTTCGGCGCACGGCGGAACAGCGTGTCGCGCTCCAGCAGGCTCTCGATGGTCGTCGTGACGCGGGCCACGCGGTGCGTCTTCACCACGGCGGTGGGCACGGTGGCCGCCGTGAGCGCGACGGGCAGCATCGCGCGCAGCACGATGCCCGGTGGGG
This sequence comes from Gemmatimonadaceae bacterium, assembly GCA_020851035.1. Taxonomy (NCBI): domain Bacteria; kingdom Pseudomonadati; phylum Gemmatimonadota; class Gemmatimonadia; order Gemmatimonadales; family Gemmatimonadaceae; species Gemmatimonadaceae bacterium. The sequence continues at coordinate 114,879 of JADZDM010000017.1, forward strand.
CCGCATAGTGGCGCGCCATCCAGCGCCCGAGCTGCAGCAATGGGCCGGAGAGGGACGGCTGGACATCGGGGGCCGCCACGATGTCGCGCAGCGTGCCCTTCAGCGGCTGCGGCACGTCGATCGCGGTCACGATCCCCAGCAGCGTGCGGCCGCCAAGCGGCACCACCACGCGCGCGCCCGGCACCACGCGGGCACGCAGCGCCTCCGGCACCGCGTACACGTACGCACGCGGGACGGCGACGGGGAGTGCAACGGCGGCGAGCAGCGGGATCACCCGGGGAAACTACACTCCCGGCGCGCTATCGACGCGTGACGCCCAGTCCCGGTGCGGTTGGCAGCGTGACGATGCCGTTGGTGATGGTCGCGCCGCGGAACGGGTCGTCTTTCAGCAGCGCCGCACCATCGAGGTCGACGCAGTCCAGCAGCGGAGCCAGGTGTGCAGCCGCCGTGATGCCGAGGCTCGTCTCGATCATGCAGCCCGCCATCACCAGCATGCCGTGCGCACGGGCGGTGTGGATGATGCGGATGGCCTCACGCAGCGAGCCGCACTTGGCCAGCTTCAGGTTCACGCCGTCCACCACGCCGGCCAGCTTCGCGACGTCGGTCGCCACCAGGCAGCTCTCGTCGGCCACGATCGGCAGGTCGCAGTGGTCGCGCACGAAGCGCAGCCCCTCCAGGTCGTGGGGCGGCAGCGGCTGCTCGATGAACTCCACGCACAGGTCGCGCAGCAGCGGCGCCATGGCGAGCGTGTGCTTCGGCGTCCACGCGGCGTTCGCATCCACGCGCAGGATCGCCGCCGGCGCCTCGTCACGCACGAGCTGGATGATGCGCCGGTCCCGGTCGCTGCCCAGCTTCACCTTGAGGATGGGATAGCCCGCTGCCAGCGCCTCGTGCACCCGTGCGCGCAGGGTGTCGTCATCGGCGGCGATGGCGATGGTGAAGCTGGTGCGCGGGCTGGCGGCGGGCGACAGCCCCCAAAGCTTCCACAGCGGCACGCCCAGCCGCTTGCCCTGCAGGTCGTGCAGGGCGGCGCTCACGGCGCAGCGGGCGGCGGCGTTGAAGCGCAGCGCGCTCACCATCGCCACCTCGGTGGCCTCGATGTCGGACGGATCGGCCGACTCGATGATCGGGCGCAGCCGGTCGAGTGCCGCCAGCACGGTGTCGGCGGTCTCACCGTAGAACCGGCTCGGTGCGGCCTCACCCCATCCCTCCAGGCCGTCGGCATCCACGAGGCGCACCCACACCACGCGCCACTCGCTCGAGCCGCCGCGGGCGATCACGAACGGGTGCGTGGTGTGGACGGTGACGACTTCGGTCTCGAGGCGCATCAGGACGGGATCACTGGGAGAGGGCGGGCGTCATGCGGCCGAGCCGCGCGGCGCGGACACCGGGCGTCTCGAGCGGCACGCCGTCGAGGGTGCGGATCAGCGCATCCGCGAGGTCGGTGCCGCGCTGGTAGCGCTCGCCGGCCGGCTTGGCCAGGCAGCGCATGGTGATCTGCGACAGCGCGGTCGAGACCGACGGCGCCGTGACCTCGAGCGGTGTCGGCATCTCGTGCACGTGCTTGTAGCCGACGGCGTACGAATCCTCGCCGTCGAAGGGCGGGACGCCGGCGAGCATCTCGTAGAGCATCACGCCGCAGGCATACACGTCGCTGCGGCCGTCCACCGGCTTGCCCATCGCCTGCTCGGGGGACATGTAGTGCGGCGTGCCCATGGCGCGGCCGGTGCCGGTGAGTCCCTTGTGGAAGCCGGCGGTGGCGATGCCGAAGTCGGTGATCAGCGCGGTGCCGTCGGCATCGAAGAGCACGTTGTCGGGCTTCACGTCACGGTGCACGATGCCGTGCCGGTGCGCGTGATCGAGCCCGGTGGCGATCTGCGCGACGATCGCGGCACTCTCGGCAGGGGGCACGGTGCGATGGCGCGCCAGCCGGTCCGCGAGCGAGCCGCCACTGAGGAACGGCATCACCACGAAGGTGCTGTCACGCGTGACGCCGGCGTCGAGGATGGTGCAGACGTTCGGGTGGCTGAGCCGGCTGGCCGCCTCGGCCTCGCGGCGGAACCGCTCGCGCATTTCCGGATCGCGCGAGAGGTGCGAGTAGAGGACCTTGATCACGACGCGGCGGCCGAGGACCGCGTGCGACGCCTCGTACACGTGCGCCATGCCGCCGCTGGCGATGCGGCGCACGATGGCGAAGCGCCCGCCGGTGGCGCGGCGCAATGCGGTGATCTCGGCATCCGGCACGTCGACCGGCGGCGCCGCCACATCCGGCAGCGCCGTGCCGCACCGCACACAGTGCGGCGCCGCAGCGCGGTTCCAGGTGCCGCAATCGGGACAGAACATTCAGCGCGGGGTTCGGGCTAGAACTGGAGACGGACGAAATCGTACACGGGCCACGGTCCGGTGAGCTGCAGCGTGAGCCCTGGCGAGCGCACGTCCTCGGCCGTCACCTCGGCGGCGAACCGGTCCCAGGCCACCCGTTCCACCAGGTAGGCCTCGGTGGCGATGGTGGTGCCGTCGCCGACGGTCTCCGTGGAGACAGGCACCGTGGCACTGGCGTAACGCCGGAGGGCGCGGAACGACTCGATGGCGGCGGCCGACGGGGGGAGGACGGAGGGGTCGGAGGTGGCGCCGGCCAGGTCGCGGGAGGCGGTGACCCGTGCGCCACAGCGCCCGTCGACGTAGGCCAGGCCATTGGCCAGCGTCACTGCGTGCAGTTCCAGCCACTGCAGCACGCTGGCCGGTGTGCGGAAGTTGGTCAGCGGCGGCGCCGGCACCAGCGTCACCGACCTCGACAGCGAATCGATCATCGTGTGGTGGGCCACCAGCGCCGCGTCGCTCAGCGGATCCGGCTTCACCGGACAGGGCCGGACCACGGCGGCCACATCGCGGAACGGGATGGCGGAGGCACCGGCGCCGGCCAGCCGGACGGCGTCCCCAACCGACCCCGACTGTACGATACCCAGCAGGCGCAACGCCGTGTTCCGCGAGCCGGGGACCGCGCCCAGCACGCCGGGAGTCGCCATCAGACCAGCGACCACTTGCGGAGCAGCCAGACCAGGAACGCCCCCAGGCCGAGCTGCACCGCCAGCATGATCCAGAATCCGTGCACGTGGTGCGAGAGCGGGATGTCCTCGAAGTTCATGCCCCACATGCCGCTCACCACCACGAACGGCACGCTGAGGGTGGCGATCACGCTCAGCCCCTTCGTCACCTGCCCGAGGCGGTTGGACACCTGCGAGAGGTAGCTGTCCATCACGTTGGCGAGCAGTTCGCGGTAGGTGTCGAGGGAGTCGTTGATGCGCAGGACGTGGTCGAAGATGTCCCGGAACCAGACCTGCGACTCCACCGGCAGGAAGGGGCTGGGCCGGTTGGTGAGCACGCTGAACACCTCGCGCTGCGGCATGAGGTGCCGCCGCATGGCCAGCACCAGCCGCTTCACGGCGAACACGTCGCGCATGACCTCCTGGTCGAAGCGCTGGTACACGCGTTCCTCGAGCCCGTCCACGAACTCGTCGATCCGGTCCAGCACGGGGAAGTACTCGTCCACGGTGTGGTCCATCACCGCGTGCGCCACGCGCTCCACGCCGCGCTCCATCTGGTCCGGGTTCGCCACCATGCGCTCGAACACCGTGTCGACCGGCACACTGGGCCCGGCGTGCACCGTCACGACGAGGTTCTTCGCGAGGAATGCGCAGATGTTGTAGGTCTCGATGTCGTACGGGTCCTCGGTGTTGTCACAGAATCGCACTCCGCGCACGATCACGAACAGTGAGTTCTTGTACTCGTCGAGCTTCACGCGGCTCTGCGGGTTGAGTGCATCCTCCACCGCCAGCGGGTGGAAGTCGAACACCTTCTCCAGCAGGGCCACCTGGTGTCGGCTCTCGCTGTCGATGTCGACCCAGAGCACGCCGGCGGTGTCGCCGCTGGTCACGAGCTCGCGCAGCTCCATCGGGTGCAGGTCGGTGCGCAACGGCCTGCCGGGCACGGCGTAGGCGATGCGCGGCACGCTGCTGGGCGCCGCCGCCGGCCGCACGACGGATCCCGCCTCGTCCGGCGCCCGCCCCCGCTCCTCACTGTCGCGCTCTGCGGTCAGGCGCGTGTCGTCGCCACGCCGCAGGCGCGGCGCGGGCCGGTCACGCCGGCGGCTGCGACTCACGAGGCGGTCTGGTGCAGGTGGGGGAGTGGCAGCATCCGTGCAAGATACCGACCCGATGGGCCACTATCGCAACGCCCGCAGGTGCGTGACGCAGGCCTGCCCGAGCCGGTCCGGGTCGTACCCGCCTTCCAGCGACGACACCAGCCGGCCGCCGCACCAGGCCTCGGCGCGCTCCACCAGCATCCGCGTGAGCTGCTCGACGTCGGGCAGTTCCAGCGTGAACCCGCCAAGCGGATCTCCCGCGAGGGAATCGAAGCCGGCCGAGACGAGCACGAGGTCGGGAATCCAGTCAGTGGTGGCGGCATCGACGGCGGTCGTCAGCGCCGCGACGTAATCCGCCGCCGGGAGGCCAGCCGCCATCGCGACGTTCCAGATGGTGCCGTGTGGCCCGCGATCCGACGCGGCGCCGGTGCCCGGGTACCACGGCCACTGGTGCATGCTGATGAACCGGATGCCCGCGTCGTCCTGCACGAGGTCCTGCGTCCCATTGCCGTGGTGCACGTCCCAGTCCACGATCAGCACGCGCGCGGCGCCGTGGCGCGTGCGCGCGTAATGCGCACCGACGCCGACGTTGCCGAAGAGGCAGAAGCCCATGCCAGCCCCACGCAGGGCGTGGTGTCCCGGCGGACGCACCGCGCAGAAGCTGCGCGCCACCGAGCCGTCGAAGGCCCAGTCGATGCCGTCCAGCACGCAGCCAACGGCGGCGGTGGCGGCATCCCAGCTGCCCTCGCTCACCACCGTGTCAGGGTCCAGCCGACCGCCGCCGGCCTCCGCCAGGGCCCGCACCTGCGCCACGTAGGCCGGCGCGTGGGCCAGCGCGATCTCGTCCGCCGTGGCGTGGCGCCCTTCCCGGTGTTCGATGGTGTCGAAGAGGTCGAAGTCGTTGCGGAGGGCGCGCGGGATTGCGCGCAGCCGCCCGACGTGCTCCGGATGTTTCCACCCCGTGTCGTGGCGCCCGCAATCGGAGTGTGAGATGTACGCGACCGTCACGTGAACCCCCTCCAGCGGCGGATCAGCCACGACCCGGTGAACGAGACGAGCGCGAGTGCCAGCAGCCAGCGCAGGTCGAGTCGGGCCGCGAACGGAGGCGCCGGATCCGCGCGTCGTGCGCGTCCGGCGGCGGGCAATCCCAGGTCGCGTGCCAGTGCAGCCACCGGTGCGGCGTCGAGTGTGTCGTGACCGGCGAAGGCGGGGCGGGCAGCTCGCGGCGCGGTCACCGGCACGAGACCGGAGAGCAGCGTACTCCACCAGCGCCGATGCGCGGCGGGGGACTCATCGCCACCGGCCATGCGCCAGAGCCACGAGTTGTCGTAGCCCACCTGCACCACGCGTCCTGCGCCGAGGCGGCGCGCCGCCACGGCAACGCGGCCGTCCCGGAACTCGAGCGGCACGGCGCCCTGCGCCAGCGTCGTCACAGGCACGAGGTCCAATCCATGTCGCGGCTCCTCCGACGCCTCGGCACCCGCCTCGCCGTCGAGCATCACCCCCGGTGCCCCCGCGCGCAGGCCGGCCACCCCCGGCAACCGGGCCGCCTCGCCCACGATCACGACGCCACCACCCTCCCGCACGAACGCACCGAGTGCCGCCGTCACCGACGACGGCGCCCCGGGCAGCAGCAGCACGATCGCATGCCGCGCGCGTGACGGCCGCTGTGCACTCCCCTGCCCGACCGTGACCCGCGGCGACAGCGTCACCGCGACATCCACCGGCCAGCCAGCCTCCTCCAGTGCCGCCACGAGGAACTTCGACTCCCACGTCGCCGTGCCGGCCACCAGCACCCGCGCCACCTGCGGTGCCCCTGCCACCAGCGCGGTGACCGCGGGGTTCGCCCCGGCGAGATCGAGTCGCACTGCGCCCTGCACCGGTCCTGAACGCGTACGCAGCCCCGCCGTGTCCATCACCACCGAATCGAGCAGGCCGGCCCGATCGCCGATCGCACCACGCCACGCACCGTCCGACGCCACGGCGATGCGCGTGCCGCCGCCCGCCCGCCACTCCGCCTCAACGTCCACCGCCACCGCCGGCAGCGCCTGTGCGCGGCCAAGCAGCACCGAGCGCCCGCTGCCACGCAACGCGCGCAGCGTGGCACGGGCACGCGCCGACGGCACCGCGTCGAGTGTCACGTCCACCGTGTCGGAGGCCGAGACCACCAGCGATGCGAGCGCAGCGTCGATCGCGCCGTCCCGCTGCACCATCACGTGGTTGGGCGGCACCGGCGCCGTCGTCAGCAGTCGCCAGAGCACCAGCAGCAGGCACGCGAAACCGGTACCGTGGAGCACCGCGCCTGCGACGCGCGCGGTTCCCGCCGGCATCGCGATCCCGGCATCGGCATTCACCATGACCGGTTCAGCGCGTGAGGGCATACACCACCAGGTTCACCCCGAAGCGGGTGTTGTCCACGCTCAGGAACTTCTTGTTCTCCGGATGGAACGACCACTCCGAGCTGTAGTCCTTGCTGCTGTAGATCACCGCCAGGCGGCCATTCCGCTCGATGCCCTGCAGGTGGTCGTGGACGAGATTGTCGCCCCAGCCGTTGAGTTCATGCGACGTGGTGGGCGGGCCGTCGCGGAAGGTGAAGAACGCCCGGTACAAGGCGTGGGTGTTCGGGATCGGCTTCAGCGGACCGAGCACCTGCGTGAGCTCCTCGGTGCACGTCTTGTGGAAGACGCCGTCCACGTCGTGGTTGTGGTCGTCCACGAACAGCAGGCCGCCCCGCTCGCAGTACTTCCGCAGCATCGCACGCTCCGCCGCCGTGAAGCGCACCGGGAGGTGCCCGGTGAGGAATGCCAGCGGGTAGCGCAGCAGCGCCTCCGACGACAGCGGCACGATGGCGCCCGACGGGGCGATGTCCACGCTGGTGTAGCGCGCGACGGCATCGATCACGTTGGCCGCCAGCAGCGGCGCCGAATCCCAGTCGCCGGACTCGTACTGTACGGTCGCGAAGGTGAACCTCATGGCGCCCCGCCGCTCCAGAGCGCGCCGGCCTCGCGCCGTTGCCAGGGCGCGATCGCGAGTCGGCGCGCGCGCAGCAGCGGCTCTGTCGCGTCGCGACCGGCGTCGAGCGCGTCGATGGCCGCACCCACGGCCGCGGCGAGCGGCGGCGCGCTGCCCAGGGCATCCAGCCGGATGAGGCGGAGCGAATCGGTGGCCGCGGCATCACGTGACGCCACCAGTGCCAGCGCCTGCAGCACACGCTCCGCCAGTCGGCGCTCGGGGGCCGGGAGCGCCGCGATCGCGCGCCGTGCCTCGAAGTGGGCGCTGTCGGTGCCGATGAGGCGGATCTTCGCGATGTCCACCACCGCGGCCGGCGGCGTGCCCCGCAGGTACACGCGCTCCGCCGACCGCGCCCGCTGGATCGCGGCCACCGCGCGGCGCATCGGCTCCAGCGCATCACGGGGCACGCCACCCTGCAGTGCGCGGGTGGCATCCCACATCGCGTTGTAGGCCTCGAGCAGCGGGCGGTTCACCGCCACCACCGGTGTCTCGTCACCGTGCGAGTCGAGCATGCCGCTGACACCGCCGGTCGCGCGATCCGCCGCCGCCAGCACCGACTCCGGCGTGGACTGCGTCGCGAGCTCGGCGGCGTTGTGCTCGTGGCCATCGCCGGCGAAGTGCGCGTGCTCGCCGCTCGGGCTGTCGCCGAGCCGCGCGAACAGGATCTCCGACACCTGTTTGCGCAGCCGCGCCTGGTCGGTGCCGATCCGGTTCGACTCCGCCAGCATCGTCGCCCGGTCGATCCGCGGGATGCGCGCCACCAGGCGTTCGGTGAGCATGAGCAACTGCCGCTGGCTCAGGACACTCTTGTCCACCGGTGTCGGCGGCAGCTGCTCGATCGCCACCGAGTCGCGCTCCCCGGCGCGCGGGATCCGGATCGTGCGCGTCTCGCTCGAGCCAAGCGAGGGGCCCGCGATGGCGTTGCCGTCGTGTGCGGTGATCCGCACGTGCATCAGGTCACCGCCCCTGAGCCCCAGTGCCCCGAGGTCCAGCGTGGTGGCCAGCGTGACGTCGCGACCCAGCGGCGCGCGGCGCGCCGCCAGCACGCCGGAGCGGAAGGTGAACTGCTCCCCACCGCCGCTGGAGATGATGTACTCCACGCGGGCATCACGCAGCCCGATGTCGTCATGCACGGTGCCGGCGAGGCGGAGTGTCGCCGTGGTGTCGAGCACCAGCGTGTCGGCCTCGGGCAGGCGCAGCGTGGCCACGGGCGCGGAGTCTGCCACGGGTTGCACCAGCAGCCCCCGTTCGCCGATGCCGTCGCGCAGCCTGAGAGCCAGCGGCGCCGTGCCGACCCGCACCAGCCCGCGCCAGCCGTTGGGCCGCATCGCGACGTGCACGGCGCGCGGCGTGCCGCTGCCGCTGTCCGTCGACTCCTGTACCAGCAACGTGGCCCGGGCGCGATCACCCTCTCCGTCCACGCGGATCACACTCCCCGCGATCGCCGTGATGGTCTGCCCGAAGTCCAGCGTGCGCTCGCTGCGACCGGTGTAGCCCGGCGGCAGCAGCACGACCGTCGCCGGCACCCGTCCCGGCGTCTCCGTTGCGGATGCCGCACCCCGCGTGCCCTGCGCTGCGACGCCGGCAGAGACACGCCGCGCCTGCCACGGGTACGCCGCGACCATCAGCGCCGCGACTACCGCCGCGAGCCGCATCAGCAGCCGCGATCGTTCGCGTCGGATCGCCGCGCCCACCGGGACCTCCCAGCGCGTCGTCGCCATGAATGCCGCGAGCCGCGACTGCACGGGATCGGCATCGCTCACCGGCTGCTGCTCCGCCAGCGTGACGAGCGCATACCGCAGCGCCGGCGCCTGCGCTTCCGCCCAGAGTGCGGCATCCAGCGCGCCGATGCGCGAGGGAAGGCGTCGGTGCGCACGCCACCAGCCTACGGCCGCACCGGCGAGCAGCGCAACGGTCCAGAGCACCGCCAGTGACGGACCGCCGGTGGCGATGCGCGCCAGTGCACCAAGCGCAAGCACGACCGCGAGCGCGCCGAGCGCCCACGCCGCCACGGCGCCAAGGAGCAGCAGGTGCAGTGACCGCCGCAGCGCTTCGAGGCGCCCCGCGAGCTGGAGCGGCGTCATGCCGGCCTCCGCGCGCGCAGCAGCAGCTCGAGCGCCGCCAGCAGCAACGCGCCGCCGGCCAGCCAGGGTGCGAGCGTCGAGCGGCGCGTGTCACCGGCCGCGACGGCGGCGCGTGACGCGGGCGCCGGTGCCAGCCACGCCGGCACGCTGTCCACGCGGCGGTGATCCGGTTCGCAGGCGCCGAGCAGCGCCACAAGCCACGCCTGCGCGCTCAGGGACAGTGTCTGGTCACCCGCCGCCGGCAGCGTGGCGCGCACATGCAGGACACACCCCGTCCCGACACGGGCAAGCCAGACCGCGGGCTGTCCCCCTTCCCACCACCCGACGGGTGCAGCGCCGGCCGGCGTACCGGCGGTGTCGGGCGCCAGCGGTGCGACCCACGTCGTGCGCTGCACGGTGAGTCCGCGCAGTCCGGCGGTCGTGCTGGTCCATGCCACGGGCCAGTGCACCACCGTGCCGCCGCGGCGAGCCGCGGCCGAATCAGACGCGGTGAGGGCAGCGCCGCGCACGACGAGGCTGCCGGCGGGCGCCAGACTGTCACCCAGCAACTGCGCGGTGGCGGCGATGGGATCATCACCCTCGGCGCGCACCGTGATCCCGCCCCGAGGGCGTCTGTCGTCCGCCGTCTGCGGCACCGGCAGCACCGTGATCGGCTCGGGCAGCAGCGCGCGCATCGACTCGGTCGCCGGATCGAACATGGCGGCGTCCATTCGCGACGCGAGTGTCACGTGCAGTGCCGACGTGCCGCGCGCCAGCGAATCGCGCAGGCGGCCGAGCAGCGCCAGCGCGGCGCTGAGTGAGGCACGGCGCGCCACCAGCGCGGTGCTGTCCGCGAGTGGCGACAGCGCGGCGCTGGTGTCGAAGGCGATCACCGCATCGGTCGGGGCGAGCACGGCTCGCGCGGCGCGCTGGTCCGCGGCCGGCAGCGTGCGGTCGAGCAGCAGCACCGTGCGCCGCTCCACCGTCGCGCCGCTGCGCACGGGCTGCGCCACCGCCAGCGCGAGCAGCGCGAGGATGCCGAGGCGCAGCAGCATCCACCAGCGATCGCGCGGGACGGGCTGGATCGTCGTGGCCTCGAGCATGCCGGCCGGCAGGAACCGCGCCGTTGCCAGTGCCAGCGCGCGTGGCCGCTGTCGGCTCAGCAGGTGCGCAGCCACCACGCCCAGCATGCCGAGTGCACCGGCCGCCAGCGCCCACGGCGCCAGCCAGGTCATGCCACAACTCCACTGCCCGACGCCGCCCGGAGCATCGACCGCACGGCGTCGGCCGGCGGCTGGTCGTCCACCACCTCGAGGTAGCGCCCGCCGGTGCCGAGCCAGCGGTTGCGCATCGTGCGGCGGAAGTCGCCGAACGCCGCGTCGTACGCCCGTGACGTGCCGCGCGACAGCGGCCGTCGCAGCGCGGCATCCTCGGGATCCACCGCCACGGCACGATCGACGCCGATCGAGAGCTCGGCTCGCGCGACGACGTGCGCGGTGATGACCTCCACACCGCGGGCCACCAGCGACGCGCTGCGCGCCAGCAACGCATCGGCGTCGCCCAGCAGGTCCGAGACGACCACGATCCGTTCCACGCCGCGCAGCCCGTCGAGCATCGGCGCCAGCGGCGGCGACCCGGCGGGCGTCACCGCATCCACCACGCGGATCATCTCGCGCACCACGTCGCCGCGCGATCGTGGCGGGATGCGCCGCGTGCCACTCCCGTGTGCGATCACGAGGCCGATGGGGTCACCGGCACTGCGCGCCACTGCGGCGAGTCCGATGCAGAGCATCCGCGCCATCCGCCACTTCGCCTCGCCACCGAGTGCCGCGCCCATCGACGCCGAGGCATCGAGGAGCAGCAACGTGGGTGAGGTGGCGACGTCGGGCGCGAGGCGCACGTAGGCGCGATCGGTGCGCGCGAGCAGCTTCCAGTCCAGCCGGCGCGGATCGTCGCCCTGCCGGTAGGGCCGGTACTCCGTGACCTCGACGTTCGGCCCGATGCGGCGCGCCTGGTGCGCACCGACGTTGGTGGTGCGCGGACGGAGACGCGCCGTCCAGCGCGCGCCGCGCACCGCATCCAGCAGTGCGCCGTATTCGTGCAACCCCGACGGCGCCATCGGAGGCGGCGCGGTCAGCGCGGTACGGCGCCGCGTGGCGGCTCGATGCGCGCCACCAGTTCCTGCACGATCGCATCCGACGCCACGCCGTCCGCCTCGGCGGCGTAGTTCGGCAGCACGCGGTGTCGCAGCACCGGCAGCGCCACCCGCTGCACGTCGGCCGGCGACACCGCCACGCGGCCAGCCAGCAGCGCATGGGCCTTCGCGCCCAGGATGAGCGCCTGGCCCGCACGCGGACCGGCGCCCCAGCGCACGTACTTCGTCACCAGCCCGGGGGCCCGCGGGTCGCCCGGGCGGGTGGCGCGCACCAGCTGTGCGGCGTAGCGCAGCACCGTGTCGGAGGCCGGCACCTCACGCGCCATCTGCTGCAGCGCACGCACCTGCAGCGCGTCGAGCACCGGCGTGAGCGGTGCGGCGGCCGCACCGGTGGTGCTGCGCAGGATGCCCACCTCGTCGTCCTCACCCGGGTAGTCCACGCGGATGTCGAAGAGGAAGCGGTCGAGCTGCGCCTCGGGGAGCGGGTACGTGCCCTCCTGCTCGATCGGATTCTGCGTGGCGAGCACGAAGAACGGCGCCGGCAGTGGCATGGTCTGGCCGGCCGCGGTCACCCGGTACTCCTGCATCGCCTCCAGCAGCGCCGCCTGGGTGCGCGGCGGGGCGCGGTTGATCTCGTCGGCGAGCACGATGTTGGCGAAGATCGGGCCGCGCACGAAGCGGAAGCTGCGGTGCCCGGTGGCTGTGTCCTCCTCCAGCAGCTCGGTGCCGGTGATGTCACTCGGCACCAGATCGGGCGTGAACTGGATGCGGCGGAAGGCCAGCTGCATCGCCTCCGACACGCTGCGGACCATCATCGTCTTGGCCAGGCCCGGTACGCCGACGAGCAGCGCATGCCCGCCGGCCACGATCGCGAGCAGGATCTCGTCCAGCGCCGCCTCCTGCCCCACGATGCGTCGGGCCACCTCGGCGCGCATCGACTGCGCGGCGGCGATCAGCGCCGCGGCATCCTGTGTCTCCTGGCCCGGGTGCGTGCTGGTCGGGGAGGCTGCCATCACCGGATCGGCTGGCGACGGCGGAAATGCAGCGCCAGCGTCGAGCCGTCCGTCACGCCTGATTCGGCCAGCGATCGCGACTCGTCTCGGATCTCGAAGCCACCCAGCTTGGCGACCAGCTCGCCGGGATCGGGGACGTCGGGGGCGAGCACGGCGGCGGCGCTCGCCTTCACGGCGGCCACGGTCGTCCGCGGCTCCACCACCACCTTCACGGCGTCCCACGCCTCGAGCAGCTGGACGCGGATCGTGATGGCGGCGGCGCCGGCAGGCGCGAGCGTGATCGCCTCCGCGGGGGTGCGGAGCTGGGTGACGAAGGGCGGCATGTCTGCTGTGATGAAGCGGAAGGTCAGGCGGTTGCCGGGACGGCCGGCGGTGCGGATCCCTGACCCGGACTCTACGCGGAAGGTGCCGCGGAGGTTGCGTCGGCGGCGTCCGGGGCCGCCTCGGCAGGCGGCGGAGGCGGCGCGACGTAGGTCGGCAGCGTGGACAGGAACCGCGCGATCTGCTGGTCGAACATGTAGCTCGAGCCGGTCACGCGGGTACCGGCGGGAATGGCGGCCACGCCGAAGAGCACGTCTTCCCCGCCCTGGCCGCGCAGCGCCACGAAGGTCGGCCCCGACTTCTCCGGGAACGCGGCGTAGATGCCGCTGCGCTGCGAGAAGAAGTCCACCGCGGCCGCCAGCACCGCTGAGCCAACGAGGGAGGTGTTGGCTTCCTGCTGGGTCCGGATATGGGGTGCCATGCGCCAGAATCTAGCGAACGATGGCCCCCCCGGGACCAGCGCCTCAGTCGTCCCGGAACGCCGACACCCGGTGCGACCCGTCGCAGAACGGCGCCTCCCGTGACGCGCCGCACCGACAGAGCGCCGTGGACTCCGCCGCCCGCAGGAGGGTGCCATCCGCCGCCTCGATGCGGAGCGGTCCCGTCAGCACCAGCGGTCCGTGCCGCCGCAACCGGATCCTCAGCTCCACCGTAGTGTCTTCGTCCGCTGCATCCATGTCCGCAATTTATCTTGCGGTGGACACCACTACCACGGAGCCGAGATGACCGCACCTGCAGCATCCTCCCGCAAGATCCTGATCGCCAGCTTCGACGGGCCCACGGGCGCCGAGGCCGCGCTGAACCTCCTGAAGGCCGCCCCGGTCAGCCTGGGCAACGTCGCCATCGTCAAGCGCGGCACCGACGGCAAGGTCGAGTTCACCGAGACGCAGGACTGGGGCATCGGCAAGAGCGCGCTCGTCGGCGCCATCGCCGGCCTGCTCCTGCCGGGCGTCGGCACCATCACGATGGCCGCCGGCGGTGCCATCGCGGCGTACTTCATCGACCTCGGCTTCCCCGACCCGCTGCTCAAGCAGATGGGCGAAGGGCTGGATTCCAACTCGTCGATGCTGGTGGCGCTGGTGGACGAGACGGGACTGGGCCGCGCCAGCGAAGTCGTCGTCCAGTCAGGCGGCACGGTGCTGGGCACCAGCCACGAGACCGACCTCGCGGCTGCCATGGCCACGATGCAGCGGAAGGCCTGACGTCCCGCCGCACAGGCAGAACGGCGCCCCGCACTCGGGGCGCCGTTCTGTTGCCGGCCAACCACGCCGGTGTCACGCCGTGATGCGCTCCTGCACCCACCCGCGCACCTGGTCCAGCGACACCCGGACCTGCGCCAGCGAGTCGCGCTCGCGGATCGTCACACTCTGGTCGTTCGCGCTCTCGCCGTCGATGGTCACGCAGAACGGCGTGCCCACCTCGTCCTGCCGACGGTAGCGCTTGCCGATGCTGCCCGTCTCGTCGCTGTCGGTCATGAACGACTTCCGCAGCGCAGCGGCGAGCTTCTCCGCCATCTCCGGCTGGCCGTCTTTCTTCGTGAGCGGGAACACCGCCGCCTTGATCGGGGCCAGGGCCGGGTGCAGGCCGAGCACCACCCGTCCCTCGTCCTCGCCGGCGACCGACTCCTCGCGATAGCCATTCACCAGCGCGGCCAGCGTGGTGCGGTCGGCGCCCACCGACGTCTCGATCACGTATGGCACGTAGCGCTTGTTGGCCTGCTGGTCGAAGTACTCCAGCTTCTTGCCGCTGTACTGCTGGTGCTGCGTGAGGTCGAAGTCGCCGCGGTTGTGGATGCCCTCGATCTCCTGGAAGCCGAGCGTGCCGCCGAAGTCGAAGGTGATGTCGAAGGCCGCGCGTGCGTAGTGCGCCAGCTCGCCCGCCTCGTGCTGGTGGTACTGCAGGCGGTCGGCGCTCAGCCCCCGCGACTGGTGCCACGCCATGCGGTCCGCCTTCCAGCGCTCGAAGTGCTCCATGTCGGTGCCCGGCTCGACGAAGAACTGCATCTCCATCTGCTCGAACTCCCGGGTGCGGAAGATGAAGTTCCCGGGCGTGATCTCGTTGCGGAACGCCTTGCCGATCTGCGCGATGCCGAACGGCACCTTCTGGCGGCAGCTCTGCTGCACGTTGAGGAAGTTCACGAAGATGCCCTGCGCCGTCTCGGGGCGGAGGTAGATCGTGCTCGCGCTCTCCTCCACCGGGCCCATGAACGTCCTGAACATCAGGTTGAACATGCGCGGCTCGGTGAGCTGGCAGGCATCGTGCTGGCCAGGCTGCTTGCTCGGCTTCTGCGGGCAGCGCGCATCCTCGAGCTTGTCGGCGCGGAAGCGTCCCTTGCAGGTCTTGCAGTCCACCAGCGGATCGGTGAAGCCGGCCACGTGGCCGCTGGCTTCCCAGGTCTTCGGGTGCATGAGGATCGCGGCGTCCAGTCCCTCGACGTCGTCGCGGAGGCGGACCATGCTGGTCCACCAGAGCTCCTTGAGGTTCTTCTTCAGCTCCACGCCGAGGGGGCCGTAGTCCCAGACGCTGCCGGTGCCGCCGTAGATCTCGGAGCTCTGGAAGATGAAGCCGCGCCGCTTGCACAACGACACGAGCTTCTCCATCACGTCAGGATGGGTGCTGGGGGCCATGCGTCAGTCCTCGGTGTGGCGCTCCTGGATGCCGCGGACATCTGCCGCGACTGGGTGGGGCGCACTGGTGCCGGAAGCTAACGCGACCGGGAACAGGGCCCGCTTCGATGCCCGACCCACCACCCCGCGCGGCGCCTCGCTTGCGGAACCGCCGCCGATCCGGCATGGTACGATCTCGATCCCAACCCGGTGGAGCGAGTGATGCGCACAGTGCCATTCCGCAGGGCCCTCCTGCTTCTCACCGGCGCCGCGCTGGGCGCTCCGACACTTCCCGGACAGTCGCTGGTGACCGGCGTCGTCCGTGACACCGTCTCCGGCCGGATCTTCGCCGGCGCAGCGATCGAGCTCGTGCCGGCGAGCGCACCATGGCTGTCCGGCTTCAAGGCCCGCAGCGATTCCGTGGGTCGGTACACCATTCCCGACGTCGCGGCCGGCCGCTACATCGTCGGGTTCCTGCACCCGGACCTCGACTCCGTCGGGTTGTCGCAGGTGAGTCGACCGCTCGACGTGCGCGCCGGGAAGCGCCGCGTGAGCGTGGACCTGAGCCCCCCGGGCGGTATGGCGCTCATCGCACTGCTGTGCGGCCCCGCGGCAGGTGGTGACGGCGCCGTGCTTGGCCGCGTGCGGGCGGCGAGCGATGGTCGCGGCGTGCAGCGCGGGCGGGTGACGGTGCAGTGGGCGCTGCCGAACATCGACGCCACGGGACTGCGCACCGATCGCGTCGAGCGCGTGACCCAGGTGGCGGACGACGGACGCTTCCTGGCCTGCGGCGTGCCGACGGGTGTGCCGATCGTGGTGCAGGCGCACGCAGGCGATACGGGCCACGGCTCGTCGAGCGGCGCGGTGCGCCTCGAGGTGCCGGAAGAGGCCGCGCTGCTCCACCGTGACCTGCTCGTCGCCGATGCCCGCGCCGACTCGTCCAGCAGACCGATGCCAGCCGACTGGTCCGCCACGACGCCGCTCCGCGGAACGGCGCGCATCGCCGGGCGTGTGATCACGGTGAACGACGCGCCACATGCCGGCGCCCGCATCATCGTGCCGGATGCGCAGCTCGAGGTGCTGACCGACTCCAGCGGCACATTCCAGCTCGCAGGACTGCCGCCCGGCACGAGAACGGTGGAACTGGTGACCATCGGATTCGTTCCGCAACGACAGGTGATCGACCTGCGCCCTGGCCGGGACGCCGTCGTGCGCTTCCACCCGCTGGACCGGGTGCAGGAACTCGATGTCCTGACCGTCCGCGCCAAGCGCGACCTGACCGGCTTCCACCGGCGCAAGCGGACCTCCACCGGGACCTTTCTCACCGCAGAGGACATCGCACGCAAGAACGCGTACAGCGTCGGCGAGGCGCTGGTCGGCGTGAACGGCCTTCGCTACACCGGCATCGATCCGCAGACGCTCAAGCCTGCGATCGGCGGCCGCTTCAATTGCAGCGCGAGCTTCTTCCTCGACGGCGTGAGCGTCGCGTTGGCCGACATCGACGGCATGCTCGGCGTGCGGCAGATCGGCGGCATCGAGGTGTACACGAACGCCTGGGAAGCGCCGCCGCTCCTGACGACTGGCGCCCGGTTCCTGGGGCCGGACGGTCGCGACCGGGGGGCCCCGAACCTCAACTCGGGGTGCTCGACCGTCGTCGTCTGGACGAAGTCCTACGTGCCGTAGCGCCGGCACCGCCGTCGCATCAGCGTCAGCGGCGGGGAGGGTGCTGCACGTCGTACGGAATGCCGTCCGGGCCTGCCCTGTCTTCCATGACGTGCACACCTCCGTCTCGCGACGTTGAGTCACCGGTTGCCGTCCGCCACCGCATCCTCCCCGCTCCATCCACACCGAGCACCGCATGCGCCGTCACCCCGCGACCCGATGGCTGCCGACCGCGCTCGCCGCCCTGCTCGGTGTGTCGTCCGTGCACGCCCAGGCCCTCGTCACCGGCACCCTCCGCGACAGCGTCCACGGTCGCCCTTTCGCCAACGCCACCGTCGAGCTGGTCCCGGCACACGCCCCCTGGATGTCCGGCTTCACCACCCGCAGCGATTCCAGCGGGCGGTTCCAGATCGCCGAGGTCCCCGCCGGCAAGTACCTGTTCGGCTTCCTGCACCCGCGCCTCGATTCGCTCGGCATGGACCAGGTCACGCGCACCATCGACGTGAAACCGGCGCAGAGCCGCGTCACCGCCGACCTCGCCCTCCCCAGCGCGCGCACCCTCGCCGCCATGCTCTGCCACACCCGTCGCGACAACGCCGGCGTGCTGCTCGGCCGCGTCTACGATGCGCGCGACGGGCACCCCGTCACCAGCGGCACGCTGCTCGTGCGATGGGGTGAGCTGAGCGTGGGTGACAGCGGCCTGCGCAACGATGCCGCGCAGCGCACCGTCTCCCTCGGCGGCGATGGCCGATTCATGGCGTGCAACGTTCCCACCGACGCCCCGCTGCTGGTGCAGGCCGTCGCCGGCAACATCGCCGACCCGGCGTGGGTCACGCCGCGCAGCACCAGCGGACTGATCGAGCTCACGTTCGCGTACGACACGCCCCTGCTCCGCCGCGACCTCTATGTCGCACCACAGGCGCCCGACAGCAGCATCGCCACCGACACCACCGGCACGCGACGACGGCGCGGCACCGCACGGCTGGTCGGGCACATCATCGCGGATGACGGCACGCCGGTGGCCGGCGCCCGCGTGGTCGTGCGTGAGGCGGGCGCGGAGTTCGTCACCGACACCAGCGGGTCGTTCCGCGTCACCGGGCTGCCACTCGGCACCCACACCGTGGAAGTGATCGCGCTCGGCTACACCCCCATGCGCACCGCGGTGGACCTGCGCCCCGGCACCGACGCCGTGGCGATGTTCCACCCGTCGCGACGCGTGCAGGCGCTGGAGGAAGTGACCGTGCGCGACGCCGCAGACCACACCGGGTTCGCGCTCCGCCGGCGCAAGGGCAACGGTTTCTTCCTGGACGCGAACGCCATCGAGAAAAGCGGGCAGCTCACACTGCCGATGCTGCTCGTCTCGGCGCCCATGTTGCGCATGACTGGCCGCAACGGGTCGATCCGCGGGCGCGGGCGGTGCGAGCCCACCTACTTCGTGGACGGCCAGCCGTTGCTGATGCCTGGCGACGACCTGCCGGTGGTGCGCGACATCGGCGGGATCGAGGTGTACAGCAACGCGGCAGCCGCGCCGCCGCAGTTCACGGGGCCGAACCGAGAGTACCGGCCCGACGCCAACGGACGTGACCGTGGCGCCGCCAGCCTGAACGCCTTCTGCGCCACCATCGTGATCTGGTCCAAGGCGTACGTGCGCTGACGGCGGGGTATATTTCCCCTGTCGCCGCCGGGCGGACGTTCCCCGGCGTGCCTCCGGCAGGCCGGTGCCTGTCGCGTGACCCGCCCTGCAGAGGAATACGATGGAGTCCGTGCGGTTTCACAACAGGTTCGCGGCGTGTGCACTCGGCGCCCTGCTCCCCGCCGCACTCGCCGCCCAGACCATCGTCAGCGGCCTGGTGAAGGACAGCCTCACCGGACGCGCGCTCAAGGGTGCGGTGATCCAGCTCGTGCCCGCCGCCACGCCCTGGCTCGCCGGCCGCATGACGCAGAGCGACTCGCTCGGTCGCTTCCGCCTCGACACCGTCGCGCCCGGCCAGTACCTGTTCGGCTTCCAGCACCCGCGCCTCGACTCGCTGGGACTCGACGGCGTGACGCGCACCATCGACGTGGACCGCGCCGTGCGCGTGCTGCGTGCCGACCTCGCCGTGCCCAGTGGCCGGACGCTCGTCACCACCTTCTGCGGTGACCGCCCCGACAGCACCGGTGCCGTGATCGGTCGCGTGTTCAACGCCGCCGACGGTGAGGTCATCAGCGGCGGCAGCGTCGTGGTGCGGTACGCCCAGATGCGCATCGACGGCGGCGGCGTGCGCCGCGTGCCGGTGCAGGTCGTGGCACCGTTCGGGGCCGATGGTCGCTACGTCGCCTGCGGTGTGCCCCCCGATGCCGCCGTGATCCTGCAGGCGCGTGCCGGCACCGGCGACGCGACCACCCGGCTCGGCACCAGCGCCGAGATCGAGATCGCCTTCGCCCCGAAGGTCCCGCTCGTCCATCGCGACATCCTGATCGCGATGCGTGCCCCCGCCGTCGCGGCCGACGGTGCCGCCCCCTCCGGCCGCGCCGCTGCGGCCCTGCCACGCACCGGGACCGCGCGACTCTCCGGCCGGATCGTGGCCGGCGACGGTGCCCCCGTCGGCGGGGCCCGGGTCTCGGTGCAGGACACCGACGCCATGGCCACCACCGACAGCACCGGCAGCTTCCAGCTGTCCGGCCTGCCGGCTGGCACACGCGCCATCGAGATCGTCGCCATCGGCTTCACGCCGGTGCGGTCGTCGGCAGACCTGCGGCCCAACCGCGATGCGACCGTGGCGATCAACATCGGCGCCCGCATGTCCACGCTGGCCGAGGTGAAGGTCACCGCCCCCACCGATCGCAGCGGCTTCGCGGCGCGGCGCGCCATCGGCAACGGCTTCTTCCTCGACGCGGACGCCATCGCCGCACGCGGCTCGCAGAACGTCTCGTCCGCACTCATCACCGCGCCGAGCCTGCGTGCGAACGGCTTCAACCGGGTCGATCCCACGCGCCCCAACGTCTCCGGCCGCGGCAACTGCAAGCCGAGTGTCTACCTCGACGGCATGCCGCTCAGTGACGGGACTGCCGGCCTCGATGACATCCTGCAGGTGCGGCGTGTCGGCGGCATCGAGGTATATGCCAGCGCCACCGAGGCGCCGCCGCAGTTCCGCGGCCCCGGCAACTGTGCCACGATCCTGATCTGGTCGCGCTCGTACGTGCCCTGAACGCCGCGCCGCGATCGTTCAGCGCGCGCCGCCCAGTTCCCGGGCCCAGGCCGCGAACGCCCGCTCGTGAAACGTCGGCCCGAAGAGCGCCCACTCGCCGAGTGACGGCGACAGCCTGAAGGCACGACCCGCGTCCGCCGGTGCCGTCCCCGCGCGGAACGCCGCACGCGCCGCCACCTCGATCTCACCCAGCACCGCGAGGTAGCGATCGATCGCCGCGCTGTCGGCCACCGGGCCGTGACCGGGCACATAGGTCGTGCGGCGGTCCCGCCGCAGCGCACGCACCTGTCGCGTGAGCTCCGTCGGCAGCGCGTCCACGAAGTTCGGGATCATCCCGTTCCAGACCAGGTCCCCGGTGAACACCACCGACGGGTCATCCAGCTCGATGCTCACGTCACTGGTGGTGTGACCGGCGCGCGGCACGATGCGCACTCGCCGCTGTCCGAGATCGATGTCCGTCGCGGCATCCGGCGCCAGGATCAGCGCATCACGCAGCGCCGCCGTCCGCGACTCCACGGCCGGCAGGTTCTTCGCCAGCACCTGCGCGCGCGTGGCGGCGGTGGTGCAGACGCGCGTGGGGAACCCGGTCGCGATGTGCCCGTCCACGCCGTTGGCATGGTCACTGTGGTAGTGCGTGAGCACCACGTGCGTCGGCCAGCGCCCGGTGAGCTGGCGCGCCTGGGACGAGAGCCAGCGCGCGCCCTGCGACGTGAACAATCCCTCCACCACCATCACGCCGTTGCGCCCCGCGATGATGCCGCCGTTCGCGAGCGTGGTCCGGTCGCCACTGAGCGGGTCGGAGACCAGTGCCCAGGTGCCGGGCGCCACCTGCTCCAGCCGCCCCCACGGCTCCGCGGCCACCGTGACGTGGCGCGCGCGCCCGATCCACATCGCCCGCGCCGCCGCCGGTGCGCAGGCGGCCAGCGCCAGATGCGCCGCACAGCTCCCGAGAAAGCCGCGCCGCGAGGTGCCGTGACGGCCCCCGGGCTCAGGCACCGACGACCTGCTGCCGGTGCTCGAGGATGCGCGCCGTGATCAGGTCACCGTGGAACCGGCCGTTCTCGATGAACGTCTTGTTCGCGTCGAAGCCGGACGCCAGCACCCCGGCGATGAAGAGGCCCGCCAGCGGCGTCTCCATCGTCGCCGGGTTGTGCGTGGGAATGCCGGTGTCGGGGTCTATCGGCGCGCGCACCTGTCGCAGCAGCCCGGTCTCCGGCATGTAGCCCAGCATCGTGAAGACGTGCTGCGCGGCCAGCCGCTCGCGCACACCATCACACTCGACCTCCACCCAGTCGGCGCCGATCTCCGTGACCCGGGCGTTGAACCGGGCCGCGATCGCGCCGTCCTTGATGCGCGCCTCGATGTCCGGGCGCACCCACGGCTTCACGTTCGCATCGAGTGCCGGGCCGAAGTGCACCAGCGTCACCCGCGCCCCCGCGCGATACAACTCGAGCGCCGCATCCACCGCCGAGTTGGCACCGCCGACCACCACCACGTCCTGGTCGTACGCCATGTGCCCCTCGAGGAACCGGTAGTGCACATGCGGCTGCCCCTCCCCCGGCACGTCGAGCCGGTTCGGCAGGCCGAAGTACCCCGTCGCGATCACCACCGCCTGCGACTCGGTCACGCGCCGCGCGCCGGACCGCCGCGACGACTCCGTGCGCCAGCGGCCATCACCAAGCTGCGTGAGTGCGTCCACCGTCTCGTACTGGCGCACCCGCACGCCGAAGTGCATCGCGACGGTGCGGTAGTACGCCAGCGCATCGCGGCGGGTGGGCTTGGGGCCGCTCACCGGGAACGGCACCCCGCCGATCGAGATCTTCTCGGCCGTCGAGAAGAACGTCATGTCGGTGGGATACGACGCGATCCCGCTCACGAGGCAGTCACGCTCGATGATCACGTTCGTGAGCCCGGCGCGGTGCATCGCGATCGCGGCCGCGAGCCCGCACGGGCCGGCACCGACGATCACCACGTCCACCGGCTCCGCCGCGGCGGTCATCACGCCACCACCGCATCCATGCCGATCATCTGGTCACGGCGCGTCCCGACGCTCACGTAGGTGATCCGCGTCTCACACAGCGCCTCGATGCGATCCAGGTAGGCCCGCGCCGCCGGTGGCAGGCCATCCAGCGAGCGCACGTCGGCGGTCGAGCACTTCCACCCCTCGAACCACTCGTACACCGGCTCGGCGTGCTCCAGCAGGCCCAGGTCCGCCGGGAACTCGGTGTGGACCTCGCCGTCGATGCGATAGCCCGTGCAGAGGGCGATCCGGTCCAGCGTGTCGAGCACGTCCAGCTTGGTCACGGCCAGGTCGGTGAGGCCGTTCACGCGCGCCGCGAATCGCACCACCACGGCGTCGAACCAGCCGCAGCGGCGCGGCCGCCCGGTGGTGGCGCCGAACTCGGTCCCCAGCGTGCGCATCTGCGTCTGCATCGGCTCGGCGAACTCGGTGGGCAACGGGCCGGCGCCGACACGCGTCGTGTACGCCTTCACCACGCCCAGGATCGCATGCAGCGCCGTCGGCGCGATGCCGACGCCGATCGCCGCACCGCCGGACGTGGTGTTGCTGCTGGTCACGTACGGGTAGGTGCCGTGGTCGATGTCGAGCATGGAGCCCTGCGCCCCCTCCAGCAGCACCGCCGCGCCGGACCGGAGCGCGCGATGCACGGCCAGCCCCACGTCGTCGGCCAGCGCGAGCAACCGCGGCGCGAGCGCCGCCAGCGCCGCGAGTGTCTCCTCGACGTCGGCACGCGTGTCACACTGCATCATCGCGAGCCGGCCGTTGGCATTCGCCACACCCGCTTCCACCAGCGTGCGCAGGCGCGCCGGGTTGCGAAGGTCCAGCACGCGCACGCCGCGGCGCGCCACCTTGTCCTCGTACGTGGGGCCGATGCCGCGCCCGGTGGTGCCGATCGCCTTGCTGGCGGTGCTGGCACCATCCATCAGCTTGTGGTACGGCATCACCAGGTGGGCGCGCTCGCTCACGTAGAGGCGACCCGTCACGTCGATGCCGTCGGCCACCAGCCCGTCGATCTCGCCGAAGAGCTTCTCCGGGTCGAGCACCACGCCGTTGCCGATGGCGCAGCGGACGCCCGGGTGCATGATGCCGCTCGGGATCTGGTGCAGGACGACCTTCCGGTCGCCGATGTGCACCGTGTGGCCGGCGTTGGCGCCCCCCTGGTACCGCACCACCCAGTCGGCGCGCTCGGCGAGGACGTCCACCAGCTTGCCCTTGCCCTCGTCGCCCCACTGGGCGCCCACCACCACCACCGTGCGTCGTGACGCGTCGAACATCGGTATCTCATCCCTGGCGCGCCTGGTCGGCAGCGCACAACTGGCTCGTGTGCCGGCGTGGATGGAGGGCCGTGGACACGGCATCACCGCACGCAAAACGCCACGCGCGTGGAGCGGCGCGTGGCGTTGGCGAAATGTACGGTGCCGCCGGGGACCTGCCACCCCTGCGGGTCGCTCAGCGGTCCGGCTTGTCCCGCAGCGCGATGAACGGGAAGGCGCAGGCCAGCGCCATGCCGAGGATCGGTGCGACCACCGGCCCCATGTTGTAGACCACGTCCATCAGCAGGGACGGCACCACGAGGTACACCTTCACGAAGGCGTACATCCCGGTCAGGATCGACTCGATCATCAGGCGGCTCCGGTTTCAGGGGCAGGCGACGGGCGTGACGGACCGCCCTCGGCAGGCAAACTAACCGGGTTGCAAGCCGTTCCCGAGCCCGCTCAGCGTCCCGCCGCCGCCACCAGCAGCCACCCCCCGATCACGCACCCGGCCACACTCTTCAGCGCCGTCGCCACCGCCCGGCCCACCAGCGCCCCGGTCGCCGCCCGGGTCGCCTTGCCGTGGTTCCGCTCCACGCTGTACTCACCGAGCATCGCCCCCGCGAACGCCCCGGCGAACGCCCCGATCACCGAGCCGACCACCGGCACCGGGATCCCGACGAACGCCCCCACCAGCCCGCCGAGGATCGCGCCCCACGACGCACGCCGCGACCCGCCGTACTTCCGCGTGTACTTCCCCGCCACCGAGAACTCGAGCCACTCGGCCCCCACGGCGATCAGCGTGACCAGCACCAGCGTCACCCACCCGATGGCTGGCGGCGTCACCAGGAAGTGATGCGCCGCGCCAGCGAGGATCATCAGCCAGATCCCCGGCAGGCCGAGCGGGATCATGAGCAGGCCGGCCACCACCGCGGCCAGGAGCACCAGGACGTCAGGAGTCATGCCCGAACTTACGCAGCGCGGGGCGCGCAGTTTCCGGACTGCCTGCCTCACGCCACACGTTCAGCGCGCGGGCGTCGCGGCCAGCAGCGCCCGCAGGCGCGCCCGCACCGGCGCCGTGTTCCAGTCGGCGGCGCCACGATGCCGCTCCACGATCCGGCCCGACCGGTCGATGATCCAGGTGGTCGGCACCATCTCGAACCCGTACACCGCCGGCGGTGGCGCCGCCTCCAGGTACACCGGCAGGCCCGGCGCACGCCGCCGCACGAACGCCTGCACCGGCGCGGCGCGCTGCGGCGCGATCATCGCGAAGGCCAGCCCGGAATCGGGAATCGCGCGCCGCAGCGCACGGAACGACGCCAGCTCGGCCACGCACGGCTCGCACCAGGTGGCCCAGCTGTTCACCACGATCACCCGCCCGCGCAGCCCCGCCAGCGACGCCGGCCGGCCATCCGGCGTGAGCAGCTGCCACGACAGCGCGCCGGACCCCGACTCGGCGGGCACCGCCTGCGCCCGGAGCCGCGACGGCACCGGCAGCAGGACGAGCAGCAGCACGCCCACCCGCGCGACACCGCGCACCTCAGCGGCCCGCCGTGTGCCGCACACCCACCAGCACGCGCCGCCCCTGCAGCGGCCCGAACACGCGCGCGGTGTCGAAGCGGTCACCGAACGGGTTGAACGGGTCGATGATCGCGTCACGCTGCACGTAGTCGAACAGGTTCTTCACCGCGATGTACAGGTCCGGCCCACCGCGTGCGCGGTGCGTGAACTGCAGGTGCTGTTCCGTGAACCACGGTGAGCGCGACGGCAACCCCTCGAAGCGCGGCAGCGCCGCCGGTCCCTGGGCACGACCGGTCCAGTCCACCGTCAGGCCAAGCCG
Organism: Gemmatimonadaceae bacterium; assembly: GCA_020851035.1. Taxonomy (NCBI): domain Bacteria; kingdom Pseudomonadati; phylum Gemmatimonadota; class Gemmatimonadia; order Gemmatimonadales; family Gemmatimonadaceae; species Gemmatimonadaceae bacterium. The sequence goes on from JADZDM010000017.1 coordinate 140,153, forward strand.
GTCGATCCGGTACGCCACCGAGAACACCAGCTGCGCCCGCGGCGCGAACGGCAGCGGGCGCGTGCCGCCACTGTCACGCACGTACACGTCCTGCAGCGTCAGCCCCGCACTCACCGACAGGGGCTGGCGCAGCGTGGCATACGCCGCCGCCGCCGACATACCACGCGTCACCGCGCCGCCGCGCAGGTTACGGTAGATGATCAGGTCGGGATCGCTGTCGAAGTCACCGGTGATGCGGTTGCTGAAGCGCGTCGCGAACAGGTCGAGGTCGAGCGTGAGCGCATCCTCCACCCCGCCCACGTCCACGATCCGGTTCACGCCGAACGTCAGCGTCGCCGATCGTTCGGGCTGCAGCGCCTCGTCCACGCGCACCTCGCGCGCGCCGGTGAGCGCCGCATGGTCCTCGGTGAACAGGTTCACCACCCGGAAGCCGGTGGCAGCGTTCACGCGCACCGTGGTGTGCGGATCGGCCATCCACTTCAGCGCCAGTCGCGGTGAGGGAATCACGCCATGTGCACGGTGATGGTCCACGCGCAGCCCCCCCAGCAGCGTGACCGCCGTGCCCAGCGCCAGCTCGTCCTGCGCCAGCACGCCCGGGATCAGCCGCGTGTCGCGGGTGCGCTGCGCCAGCGTGCTGTCCGCATACGCCTGCTCGCGGAGCGTGGCGCCCAGCGTGAGCGCATGCCGGCCCACCTGCGGTGACCACACGCCCTGCGCGAAGAGCACGCGTTGCCGCGCGACGTACGGGGTGCTGCCGTAGTGGCTGTCCTGCCGGTGCAGCGTGGCCGAGACATCCAGCCGCAGCGCCCTGTCCGGCGCGCCGGGCCGCCAGGTGCCCAGCAGCTCCGCACGCCGCGTGCGGATGTACTCCCCGTACACCGTCGACGAGCCCCGGTCCGCCGTCGTCCACGCCTGCACGCCGCCGAAGCGATCCTCGCCGTACAGGCGCGCCATCAGCTCCAGCGGCCGGCTGGCCGGTGTGCCCAGCGCCCACTTGTTCATCACCGAGAGGCGCCGCACGATCGGCAGGTCGGTGAAGCCGTCGGCATTGCGGTCGATGAAGCGCGCATTGCGGCTGCCGCTGATGCTGAGCAGGCTGCCGATGCCGCCGACACGCCGCGCCGCCGCGACCGACACCGTCGCCTCGCCATCGCTGCTCATGAACGCGTTCAGCGCATGCCTCGGCGCCAGCCGTGCGTCCTTCGTGATCACGTTCACGACGCCGCCCATCGCCTCCGACCCGTACAGCGTGGAGCCCGGCCCGCGCACGATCTCGAGCTGCTCGATGAGGGCCGGATCGATGGAGTTCAAGCCATAGACCGAGGCGAGCGCGCCCATCATCGGGGCGCCGTCGATCAGCACCGCCGTGTACGGCCCCTCCATGCCGTTGATGCGGATGCTGTTCGTGAAGCAGACACCGCAATCCACCTGCTGGCTGAGCCCCGGCAGGAACGAGACGTTGTCCATCAGGTTCGCGCTCACGTTGCGCTGCAGGAACGCCGGCGTGACCAGCTCCACCTTCACCGGGGAGTCGCCGAGGTAGCGCTCCTGCATGGTGGCGGTGGTGACGACGGTGCCGAGGAGCGAGGCGGTGGCCGCGAGGTCCACGGCGAGCGTGTCGGCGGCGCCGATGGGCAGGCTGAGCGTCCGGCTGGCCGGCGTGTGCCCGAGCGCGCGCACGCGGACGGTGACGTGTCCCGCGCGGTCGGCGATCCGGAGCCGGAAGATCCCGGCGCTGTCGGAGCGCGTGGAGACGACCGTGCCCGGGACGTCGATCAGGGCGCCGGCAAGCGGCAGCCCGGCGCTGGTCACGCGGCCGGCCAGCACCTGGACGCCGGCCACGGGGACGGTGTCGCGGGTCGCGGACGCAGGGAGCTGTGCAGGGAGCTGTGCGGGCACCTGTGCGCGCAGCGGGCGCACGAGACCGGCCGCGGCGAGCATCACCGAGACCACCACGAGTGCGTCCGTCCGCCTTCCCCTGACACCGGTCATCAGAATCCTTGATTTCGTTGAAACGAAATTCAGGATACCGATCGGCTGTCAACTCCGCAATGGACCACGGTGACGGTCGAGGCTGCCGGACGCGCCAGGGGCGCCGGACCAGTGGCCCGGCGCCCCGATTCCCCTCCCGGCCGCGCCCGACCCCGTCAGGCCACGGTGTTCGCGAGGCTGTGGACGACGGCCGCGACCGCGGCGCGCGCCTCGTCACCCAGCGGCAGCAGCGGAGCGCGCGGGTGGCCGCCGACCATCCCCGCCGCATCCACGGCCGCCTTCAGCCCCGGCACCCCATGCACCGCCGCCACCTCCGCCGTCAGCCGCCGCAGCCCGGCCTGCGCCTCGGCCGCGTCCTCCGGGTGCCCCAGCCCCACCCCGTGCCACACGGCCAGCGCCAGCGTCGGCACGATGCTCGCCGCCGCCAGCACGGCACCGGCGCACCCCTCGCCCAGCGCCTGCGTCAGCGACGGCGCATGCCCCGTCATCACCGCGAACGTCGGCCCCTTCGCCCGCAGGTAGCCCGCGCGCCACTCGGCGTTCCCGCTCGAGTCCTTGATCCCGATGATGTTGTCGTGCCGCGCCAGCTCGCAGACCACGTCGGGATCCAGGTGGTAGTGCATGAAGGCCGGCACCGAGTACAGCACCACCGGCACCGGCGACGCATCCGCCACCGCGAGGTAGTGCGCCCGCTGCGCCGCCGGTGTCATCAGCGCGGTGAAGTAGTGCGGCGCCACCACCAGCACCGCGTCGGCGCCGACCGTTGCCGCGTGCTTCGCGCGGGCGATCGTGTGGCGCGTGCTCTCGGTGCCCACGCCCATCAGCAGGAACCGCGACGCCGGCACCTCGTCACGCACCGCCTGCAGCAGGCCGTCGCGCTCCGTCTGGTCCAGCAGCGCGGCCTCGCCGGTGGAGCCGGCCAGCAGCACCCCGTGCAGTCCCGCGTCCAGCAGCGCACGCACGTTGCGGCGTGCCGAATCGCGGTCGAGCGTGCCGTTCAGGTCGAACGGCGTCACCGCCGCCGCGAACACGCCACCGAGCACTGCGCGGGGATGTGCCATCAGTCCGTGAGTCCCATGCGCTCGTACACCTGGCGCATCGTGTCCTGCGCCGTGGCCCGGGCGCGCGTTGCGCCGTCCGCCAGCACGTCGGTGACGTACGACGGCGTGGCCCCGATCTCGGCTGCCCGGCGCCGGATCGGCACCAGCACCTCCTCCATGCCTTCGGCCAGCACCTTCTTGCACTCGATGCAGCCCCACTTCGCCCCGCGGCAGTTCTCGGCCACGACATCCTGCGTGCCCGCGTCGCTGAAGGCCTTGTGGAGCGAGTAGATGTTGCAGATCTCCGGCGTACCCGGGTCACTCTTGCGCTGGCGCGCCGGGTCGGTCATCGCCGGCCGCAGCTTGTCCCAGATCTGTTCGCGCGTCTCCAGCAGCCCGATGGTGTTGCCCAGCGACTTCGACATCTTCGCCTGCCCGTCCAGCCCCATCAGGCGGCGCACCGGCGTGAGCAGCGCCTGCGGCTCGGGGAAGTAGGGCACGTCCGGGGCGAAGCGCGCGTTCCACCGCCGTGCGACCTCCCGGCTCAGCTCCAGGTGCTGGACCTGGTCCTCGCCCACCGGGACCCGCGTGGCGTGGTAGAGCAGGATGTCCGCCGCCTGCAGCACCGGGTACGTGAGCAGGCCGGTGACCACGCTTTCCTGCCGCGCCGACTTGTCCTTGTACTGCGTCTGCCGCTCCAGCTCACCCAGCGGGGTCACCGTGTTGAAGATCCAGGCCAGTTCCGCGTGCTGCGGCACCGCACTCTGGAAGAACAGCGTGCACCGCTCGGGGTCCAGCCCGGAGGCCAGCAGCGAGACCGCCATCTCGTGGCGGCGGCGCCGCAGGTCGGCAGGCTCGTAGTTTCCGGTGAGCGCATGGAGGTCCACGACGCAGAACCAGGTCGCGTCGCGCCCCTCCTGCAGGCGGACCCAGTTCTGCACGGCTCCCAGGTAGTTGCCGATGTGCAGCTCGCCCGAGGGCTGGATGCCGCTGAAGATTCGAGACATTCCGCCAAACTAACACCCCACGACGATGCACAGCGAACGACGGCCGCAGCCGGCCGGCCCCCTCGAGAGCGACCTGGCGCTGATGCACGAGATCGAGCGCGTCGCGCGGGACGCGGCGGCCTTCATCCGCAGCCACGATCCGCAGCACGCCGCCCTCGCCTGGGACATCAAGGGCGAGAGTGACTTCGTGAGCATCGTGGACCGCGGCACCGAGGCCCTCATCCGCGACGCGCTGGTGCCACCGGGCCGCGCCGCCACGTTCATCGGGGAGGAGAGCGCACCGGAGACACTCGTGGCCGACGGGCTGACCTTCATCGTGGACCCGCTCGACGGCACCACCAACTACCTCCACGGCTTCCCGGCGTACGCGGTCTCGATCGCCGCCATGGTCGACGGACAGGGGGCCGCCGCCTGCGTCCTCGACGTGCCGCGCAACGAGTGCTACACCGCGGTGCGCCACGGCGGCGCCTTCCGCGACGGCGTGCCCATCCACGTCAGCCGCATCACCAACCCCGCCCTCTCACTGATCGCCACGGGGGTGCCCTTCCGGAAGGCCGAGCAGATCGAGCGGTACCTGCAGCAGCTCCCGAAGGTGCTCGCCACCACCAGCGGCATCCGGCGCGCCGGCGCCGCCGCGATCGACCTCGCCCACGTGGCCTGCGGCCGGGTGGACGCGTTCTGGGAGCTGCGCCTGGCCCCGTGGGACGTGGCGGCCGGCCTGTTGCTCGTGCGTGAGGCGGGTGGCATCGTCACGGGGTTCGACGGCGTGGACTCGGTGCCGGCCTTCAGCGGCTACGTGGCCGGCAACCCGGCCATGCACCGCTGGCTCCTCGAGACGGTGGGCTGAGCGCATGGCGATACCGCTGGTGGAGTGCGTGCCGAACTTCTCCGAGGGGCGCGATCCGGCCGTGATCGACGCCATCGCCGCCGCGATCACCGCCGCCGGCGGCCGGGTGCTGGACCACTCGCTGGATCCCTGGCACCACCGCGCCGTGATCACCTTCGTGGCCGGTGTCGACGTGGCAGTGGCGGCGGCATTCGCGGCGATCCGCACCGCGCGCGACCGCATCGACCTCCGCCAGCACGCCGGCGTGCACCCGCGCATCGGGGCCGCCGACGTGGTGCCGTTCATCCCGCTGTCCGGCGCCACCATGGACGACTGTGTGCGCATCGCGCGCACCCTCGCCGATCGCGTCGGCACCGAGCTGCAGCTGCCGGCCTACCTCTACGACCGCGCCGCCCAGCGCGCGGCGTACCGCAACCTCGCCGACGTGCGCGCCGGCGGCACCGCCGCGCTCGAGGCGACCATCGGATCCACACGTCCACCGGACGCCGGTCCCGCCGCCCTGCACCCCACCGCCGGCGCCGTCGCCATCGGGGCCCGCGACTTCCTCGGCGCGTTCAACGTGTACGTCGGGCACGCCGCCCACCTCCCGCAGGCGAAGGCGATCGCCCGCGAGCTTCGCGCCGCCGGCGGCGGCCTGCCCGGCGTGAAGGCGCTCGGCTTGGTGGTGGACGGCCAGGCGCAGGTCTCGATGAACGTCACCGACCTCGCCGCCGTGTCGCTGCACGAGGCCTTCGACGCCGTCGCCCGCGCCGCGGCCGCGCGCGGCATCACCGCCACCCACAGCGAGATCATCGGGCTCGTGCCGCAGCACGAGATCGAGCGCGCGTTCACCGATCGCATCCGCCTGCGCGATGCGCGTGACACGGTGTCGCTGGACCTGCGCATCCACGCCACCCGTGACGTGACCGACCTCTCCGCCACCGCCGATGCCATCGCCGCGCTCGACGCGAGCGAGGCCAGCGGCACGGCCGCGGCGCTCTCGGCGATCCTCGCTGCCGCGACGGTGCGCCTGGCGGCCGGCGTGCATGCCGCCCGACGCGACAGCGAGGCGGCCACCGGCATGGCACGCGCGGTGGATGGCGCACGCACCATCGAGCGCCACCTGCACGCCGCCGCACGGGATGACGCCGCCGCCTGGCAGGGCGTGGTGCGCGCACGGCGCGCGCTGGCCGCCGACCCGCACGCCATGGGAGACCGGCACCGTGCAATAGACGCCGCGCTGCTGGGCGCGAGTGACGTGCCGCTGCGCATTGCGCGCCTCGCCTCCGACACGCTCGCGCTGGCCCTCGAGACGGCCACCGCCGGTGACGCCGTCACCGCCCCGGATGCGTGGGCCGGCGCCTGCATGGCGCATGCGGCGGTGCATGCAGCCCTCGGGCTCCTGCGCGGGAACCTCGCGATGCTCCGCGACCAGGCGCTGTCACATGCCGCACATGCCGAGTCGCGACGGCAGTCACACCGCGCCGACACGCTCCTGGGCGAGGTCCGCACGGCGGTGGGGCACGTCGCGGGACCCGGCTGAGCGCCCTACCGCGCTGCCGCCCGCTCCACCTGCCGCGCGCTCTCGATCACCCCGCGGACCTGCCGCAACCGGTCCTCGCGTCGCGTGATGAGCTGCATGAACAGGAACTGCCCGCCCATCGGTGGCACCCACGCCACGTCCACCCGGTAGAGCCGCGGCGCCTCCCGGAGCAGCGTGGCCTGCACCTTCACCGGCATCCCGCCCACCTCCACCTCGCACGACGCCGCGTTCATGGGGAGCACCGACGGGAAGGTCCAGCTCCCCCCCTTCCACACGTGCATCTCCTCACCGGTGCGCAGCAGGTCGAAGTCGATCTCGTTGATCGACTTGAATTGCGGGATCCAGCGCTCGGGCACCGTGAACGCGAGGTTGTCGAACGGGATCTGCCGCACCGGACCGGCGATGGCCGCATTGGCCGCGTTGCACGGCTGGTCGATCTCGCGCAATGTGCCGCTGGTCCGCGCCGGTGCGGCGGTCAGCGCCCCGTTGCCGACGCTGGTGCGTGCACACCCGAGCATGGTCACCGCGCCCAGGGTCAGCGCAGCAAGGGCAGTCCGTGTCATCGTGCCTCCGTTCTCGCAGGGTCAGGAACCGCCACCATCGCGCAGGTCATTGCCACGCACACTGTCCGCCGGGAATCGCACCGCCTCGACGATCGCCCGCATCTGCCGCAGGTGATCCACGTAGCGGGTCTGGAGCTGCATGTAGAAGCGCTGCCCGTCGATCGGCGGCTCCCATTCCACGTCCACCCGGTACTGCAGGCCAGCCACGCGCGATGCCTGGATCCGGATCGCGGTGTCGCCGCGCGTGATGGTGCAGCGCACCGAGTTCTGGGCCGGCACCGCGGGGAACACGAAGCGCGCCCCACGCCAGACATTGAGCTCGGCGTCGATGCGCGTCAACTGGAGCTCATTCGGCGTGCGCTCCCGGCTGGTCCAGCCCTTCGGGACGGCCAGCACCGCGGGGGCGAGCACGAACCGGTCCACGGGCCCGGTCATGGTGCCGTTCACCGGGTTGCAGGCCTCGTCCAGCGGCGTGCCGAACGGTGCCGGCACATACTGGCGCAGGCACCCGCTCGCACCGGCCACGCACGCCAGGCACAAGAGGGCGAAGGCACGGTGTGACATGATCGCTCCCGGTACCGGTGAGACAGGGCTGCCGCGCCCGCACGCCCCCGTGTAACCCAGGCGCCGCGGCACAGGTTCCGCCGCACCGCACCGGCTACGAATCGATGTTCGTCAGGATGCGTGGGCCGTTGGCCGTCACGGCCACGGTGTGCTCGAAGTGGGCCGAGTACTTGTTGTCGGCGGCCACCATCGTCCACTTGTCGCTCAGCGTGCGGATCGCGGCGGTGCCGATGTTCACCATCGGCTCGATCGCGAGCGTCATCCCCGCCATGAGCTTGGTGCCGCGCTTCGGCTTGCCGTAGTTCGGCACCTGCAGCTCCTCGTGCGGCACGAAGCCGACGCCGTGCCCCACCAGCTCGCGGACCACGGCGAAGCCTGCGGCCTCGACCAGCGTCTGGCAGGCATGGCCGATGTCACCGATGTGGTTGCCCAGCACCGTCGCGTCGATGGCGGCCTGCAGCGAAGCCTTTGTCACGTCCAGCAGGCGCTGGTGGAGCTCACTGATCTGGCCCACCGGATGTGACTGCGCGGCGTCGGTGAACATTCCTTCGTACTTCACGCCGATATCGACGGAGAGGATGTCACCCTCCTTGAGCACGCGCCTGGGTGACGGGATGCCGTGCACGATCTCCTCGTTGATGCTGAGGCAGACCGAGCCGGGGAAGCCGTACAGCCCCTTGAACGCCGGGGTGGCACCGTCGTGGCTGCGGATGAACTCCTCCGCGATGGTGTCGAGCTGCGCCGTGGTGACACCTGGACGGATCGCCGCGCGCACGACGTCGTGCGTGGCGGCGAGGATCCGTCCGCCGCGCGCCATCGTGTCGATCTCGCGCGCCGACTTGAGCTGGATCACAGGCCGAGAGCGAGTCGTGCGCGGCCGGTGACCTCGTCGATGGCCCCGACGGCGTCGATCGTGGCGATCCGTGCCCCGTGTTGCTCGTACCAGGCCAGCACCGGCGCCGTGGACTTGCGGTACGCGTCCAGGCGCGTCTGCACGGCGGCCGGATCGTCGTCCTTGCGCCGGACGAGCGTGCCACCGCCCTGTCCGCTCACGCAGCCGGCGACCTCGCACTTCTCGCCGGGCTCGCGACCGGTGAACGGCGCGCTGCACTTGTCGCAGGTGAGGCGCCCGCTGATGCGCCCGATGATCTCCGCGTCCGGGATGTCGAACACCAGCACGGCGTCGAGCGTTCGGCCGAGGTCCTGGAGGACGGTCTCGAGCCCTGCGGCCTGTGGCACGGTGCGGACGACGCCGTCGAGGACGGCCCCGTTGGCGTACTCGGGCTGCGACATCGTCTCTTTCACGATGCCGAGGATCACGTCGTCGGCGACCAGGTCACCGCGATCCATGCAGGCCTTGGCGGCGAGGCCCATCGGGGTGCCGGCGCGGAGCGCGGCACGGAGGGCTTCACCCGTGGCGAGGATGGGAACGCCAAGCGCCGCGGCGAGCCGCGGCGCCTGGGTGCCTTTCCCCGCTCCGGGCTTGCCGAAGAGGACGATAACCATGTTCGAGCGGGGTGTCCGGTGATTGGGCCGAAGAGACCGCGGTCTGGCGAGGCCGGCGAACGGCGGCTCAGATGCCGCCGGTCGCCTGCCGTCCGCGGTAGCGAACCTTGCCCTTCTTCATGAAGCCGTCGTACTGCCGCAGCAGCAGGTGCTGCTGCATCTGCGCCATCGTGTCCAGGGCCACACCCACCACGATCAGCAGGCTGGTGCCCCCGAAGCTGAACGGCACGTTGATCCACTTCGCAATCAACTGCGGGAGGAGCGCAATGACCGTCAGGAACAGTGCACCGGGCAGGGTGATCCGCGTCACGACCTGGTCGATGTAGTCCGCGGTCTTGGCGCCCGGCTTGATGCCGGGGACGAAGCCGCCCTGCTTCTTCAGGTTCTCGGACAGGTCGATCGGGTTGAAGATGATCGACGTGTAGAAGTACGTGAAGAACAGGATCAGGATGGCCGTCAGCCCGAAGTAGAGCCACGTGCCCGGCGCGAAGTACTCCGAGAACACCTTCAGGCTCTCGTTGCCGCTGAACTGGGCGATGGCGCTCGGCACCACCACCACCGACTGCGCGAAGATGATCGGCATCACGCCGGCCGAGTTCAGTCGCAGCGGGATGAAGTTCCGCGCTTCCTGCCGCATCCGGCCGCGACTGACCGTGCGCTGCGGGATCTGGATCAGGATGCGGCGGGCCGCCATCGTGATGGTGACGACACCGGCCACCACGGCCAGCATCACCACGCCGAGGACCAGCACCTGCAGCGGCCCGATGGCGTTCGTGCTGAGGAACTTGAACGTCTGGAAGATGCCCGGCCAGAAGCGCTCGACGATCGAGAAGAAGATGATCAGCGAGGCGCCGTTGCCGAGGCCACGCTCGGTGATCTGCTCACCGAGCCACATCGTGAACATCGCGCCCGTGGTCAGGAACAGCGCCATCTGGGCCTTGAACCAGAAGCCCGGCGTGGCCACCGCCCCCGGCAGCGACTCGGTGAAGAGGCCGAAGCCCCAGCCCTGGATCACCGCCAGGAACACCGTGGCGTAGCGCGTCCACTGCGTCAGCTTTTTCCGCCCTTCCTCGTCCTTCTGCAGCTTGTCCACCTGCGGCAGCACCGCACCGGCGATCTGCACGAAGATGGAGGCCGAGATGTACGGCATGATGCCCAGCGCCAGCACCGTGGCCCGGCTCAGGCCCCCGCCGGAAAACAGGTCGTACAGGCCGAGGATGCCGCCACCGCCCTGGTTCTGGAAGTACGCCGTGACGGCCAGCACATCCACGCCCGGGGCGGTGATGTGCGAGCCGACGCGGTAGAGCACCAGGCAGATGAACGTGAAGACGATCTTCTGCCAGAGCTCGGGCGTGCGATAAATGTTCGCGACGGTGTCCGTCGCGGAGGCCTGTGCCATCCGTTACTCCTCGATGCGACCGCCGGCCGCCTCGATCTTCGCCTTGGCGCTGGCGCTGACCTTCACGCCACGCACCGTGAACGCACCGGGTACTTCCCCGTTGCCGAGCAGCTTGGCCGGACCCTTGTTCACATTCACCAGGCCTGCCGCCAGCAGCGTCTCGACCGTGACTTCCGTCCCCGTCACCTTCGCCAGGTCGTCCAGGCGGACGATCTGGTTCACGATGCTGAACGGGTTCGTGAAGCCACGCTTCGGGATGCGGCGCGTCAGCGGCATCTGGCCGCCTTCGAAATGGGGCTTGCCGCCGCCCGGGCCGTGATGGCCCGCACGTGCCTTCTGGCCCTTGTTGCCCTTGCCGGACGTCTTGCCGGTGCCTGACCCGGGACCGCGACCGATGCGCTTCCGGTTGCGGTGCGAACCCGGTGCGGGCACCAGGTTGTGCAGGCCCAGCTTCTCAGTGGTCTCGCTCATGATTCCGTTACTCCGTGACCGGGGTCACTTCGAGCAAGTGACGCACCCTCTTGATCTGCCCACGCAAGGACGGACTGTCCTGCTGGATGACGACGTCCTGATGACCCTTCAGGCCGATCGCCTTCAACGTGTCCTTCTGGACCTGCGGCTTGCCGATCCCGCTGCGCACCTGCTCGATGCGCAGCTTGCCGTTGGTCATCGGGAGGGTCTTCGGCGTGTGCTTCGGACCCTTCGTCGGACTCTTGATGAACGTACGCGGCATTATGCCACCTCCTTCGACTTGGCGCGGCTCAGGTACTGGATCGAGCTGACCTCGATCCCACGCTCGCGGGCGATCTGGTCCACCGTCACCAGCTCGGCCAGGCCGGCCATCACGGCGCGGACCAGATTGTGCGGGTTGGTGCTGCCCAGGCTCTTGGTGAGGATGTCCTGGATGCCGACGCACTCGAACACGGCGCGGACGGCACCACCGGCGATCACGCCGGCACCCGGCGCAGCCGGCTTCATCAACACCTTGCCGGCGCCGTGCTTGCCGAGCACCTCGTGCGGGATCGTGGCACCCGTCAGCGGCACCGAGACCATGTTGCGCTTGGCGCCTTCGACGGCCTTGCGGACCGCCTCCGACACCTCGTTCGCCTTGCCGGTCGCGTAGCCGACCTTGCCCTTCCCGTCGCCAACGGCCACGAGGGCGTTGAACGAGAAGCGCCGGCCACCCTTCACGACCTTCGCGACGCGGTTGATCGCGACCACGTTCTCCACGAGGTCCGACTGCTCGCGCTCGCCACCACGGCTGTCGCCGCCGCGACCGCGCCCGTCACGGCTGCCGCCGCCGGGTCCGCCGTCACGACCGCCACGGTTGCCGCCGGGACCGCCCGGGCCACCCGGCCCGCCACGTCCGCGACCACCACCGCCACCACCACCACGCCCACCGCGCCCACCACCACCACCCGGGCCGCGACCTGCGGGACGCGACGTCTCACTCGACGCCGCCGGAACGTTCGGCTGATCTGCCATATCAGAACTCCAGGCCGCCTTCGCGGGCGCCGTCGGCGACCGCCTTCACGCGGCCATGGTACTTGTAGCCTGCACGGTCGAAGACGACCTTCGACACGCCCGCCGCCTTCGCCTTCTCGGCGATCATCTTGCCCACCTGCACCGACTTCTCGCTCTTCTTCCCTTCGGTGAGCGCGTTGCTGGTCACCGTCATCAGCGTGCGACCGGTCGTGTCGTCCACGATCTGGGCCGTGATGTGCTTCAGCGACCGGTACACCACCAGGCGTGGCCGCTCCGGCGTCCCCGCCACGTTCTTGCGAACGCGCAGGTGGCGACGGGCGCGCAGGTCCTGGCGCGTCTTCGGAATCCGCATCTTCGGCATTACTTGCCCCCGGCCTTGCCCGCCTTCCGGCGGATGATTTCACCCTGATACTTCACGCCCTTGCCCTTGTACGGCTCGGGGGGACGGAGGCTGCGGATTTCGGCGGCGATCTGGCCGACCACTTCCTTGTTCGCACCATCGATCACGATCGACGTCGGGGTCGGGGCATTCAGCTTGATCCCCTCCGGCGCCTTCACCTCGATCTGGTGGCTGTAGCCGAGCGACATCAGCAGGCCGTAGGGCTTGTTCTCCGCCTTGTAGCCCACGCCGACGATGTCGAGGTTCTTCTGGAACCCCTTCGTCACGCCCTCGACCATGTTCGACACCAGCGTGCGCGTCAGGCCGTGCATGGCCTTCGAGGCCGTCTCGTCGTTCGGACGCGTGACGTTCACGACGGCACCATTCACTTCCACGGCACAGATCGGCGGCAGGGCGCGCGACAGCGTCCCGCGCGGCCCCTTCACCGTGACCGTGCGGCCCGCCAGCGTCACCGTCACGCCGGCCGGCACGTCGATCGGCTTCTTTCCAATTCGCGACATCGCAATCTCTCCTTAGTACACGATGGCGAGCAGCTCGCCACCAGTGTTGGCGCGGCGCGCTTCACGGTCCGACATCAGCCCCTTGCTCGTCGAGACGATGGCCATGCCCAGCCCGTTGCGCACGCGCGGGATCTCCGTCACGCCCACGTACTTCCGCAGGCCAGGCGTCGAGATGCGCTTCAACTCGCGAATCACCGGCTGCCCGCCCGGCGCGTACTTCAGGATCACCCGCAGCAGCTTCCGGCCTTCCTCGGTGTCGATCACGCGGTAGTCCGTGATGTAGCTCGACTCCTTGAGGATGCGGGCCACCTGCACCTTCAACTTCGACGACGGCATGTCGACCCGGCGGTGGCGCGCGCCAATGGCGTTGCGCAACCGGGTCAGCATGTCGGCGATCGGATCTGTCATGCTCATGAATTGGTCCTGTGCGCCCTTCGTGTCCCGGCACCGCGGGACGTGAGGACTGGAAACGGAGATGAACTGCGGTCGACCGTGCTTACCAGCTTGCCTTCGTCACACCCGGGAGAAAGCCGTTGAGGGCCAGCTCACGGAACTTGTTGCGCCCGAGCCCGAACTGGCGCACGAACCCGCGCGGCCGGCCGGTCAGCTCGCACCGGTTGCGGAAGCGCGTCGCCGACGAATCGCGCGGCAGCTTCCGCAGCTTCTCGTACGCCGCATCACGCGCATCGGGATCGGTCTTCGGGTCCAGGATCACCTTCTTCAGCTCCGCACGCTTCGCCGCGTACTTGACGATCAGCGCCTTGCGCTGTGCGTTGCGGACCACCTTGCTCGTCTTGGCCATGTGTCGAAACTCAGGTCAGCGGGGGAATGTTCGGAGATTCGCCCTTGAACGGCATCCCCAGTTCGCGCAGCAGTGCCAGCGCCTGATCGTCCTTGGTCGATGACGTCACGAACGTGATGTCCATGCCGTGCACCTGCTCGACCATGTCGTAGTTGATCTCCGGAAAGATCATCTGCTCCTTGACGCCAAGCGAGTAGTTGCCACGACCGTCGAACGCACGCGTGCCGAGACCACGGAAGTCACGGATGCGCGGGATCGAGATCGTCACGAACCGGTCGAGGAATTCCCACATCCGCGCACCGCGCAGCGTGACCTGGGCGCCGATCTCCTGCCCTTCGCGCAGCCCGTAGTTGGCGATCGACTTCTTCGCCTTGCGACGGATCGGCTTCTGGCCGGAGATCAGTTCCAGCTCCTCGCAGACCGAGTCCAGCACCTTCGGCGTCTTGATCGCCTCACCGACACCGCAGTTGAGCACGATCTTCTCGAGCGTCGGGATCTCGTGCACGTTCGCGAGGCTGAACTGCTTGGCCAGGCGGTCGCGCACGGTCTCCGTGTAGTAGCGCTTGAGTCGCGGTGCGATCGGGGCAAGCGCCGCGCCGGTGTGCGGGCCACGCGCGGCCTTCTCGGCATTGCGGCGGCTGTTCTCCGCACCCTTCGAGCTCTTGCTGGCACCACCGGTCTTGCCACCCTTGCCACCGGCCGGTGCGCCGCCCTTTCCACCCTTTGCGGGGGTGGCATTCTTGCCGCCCTTTCCGCCCTTCTCCTTCGTCGCCATTCTCTATCTCCTCGCGGTCAGCGGTTGCGCGGGATGACATCCCCGCTCTTCACGCTCACCCGCTCCTTCGTGCCATCGGTGTCGATCCGCGCCTTGATGCGCGTCGCCTTGCCGGTCTTGGGGTCGATCAGCATCACGTTCGACAGCGCCACCGGCGCCGGCTTCTCGATGATGCCACCCGTCTCCTCGGGGCGCGTCGCGCGCGTGTGGCGCTTGACGATGTTGATGCCCTGGACCAGCACGCGGCCGGTCTTCAGGAACACCCGCATCACCTGTCCCGTCTTGCCCTTGTCGCTGCCGCGCATGACCATGACGGTGTCACCCTTGGTGATCTTCGTCGTCACGCGCACGGCATTGCCCGCATGCCGCTTCGCCAGCTTCTGGCCTTCCGTCTTGCGATACTTGAGAATGCGCATGGGTCAGAGCACCTCGGGCGCCAGCGAGACGATCTTCGTGTACTTCTTCTCACGGAGCTCGCGCGCCACTGGGCCGAAGATGCGCGTGCCGCGCGGCTCTCCGGCATCGTTGATGATCACGACGGCGTTCTCGTCGAAGCGGATGTAGGTGCCGTCCTTGCGCCGGGTCTCCTTGACCGTGCGCACGACGACCGCCTTCGCCACGTCCGACTTCTTCACCGTGCCATTCGGGAGCGCGTCCTTCACCGCCACGATCACCTTGTCACCAAGGCCAGCGTAGCGTCGGGCCGAGCCGCCCAGCACGCGGATCACGAGGGCTTTCTTGGCCCCTGAGTTGTCCGCGACCTTTACCACCGATTCCTGTTGGATCATTGTCGTCGCCTCCGATCAGCGCGCGCGCTCGACGATCTCGACGACCCGCCAACGCTTGGTCTTCGAGAGCGGTCGCGTCTCCATGACGCGCACCGTATCACCCTGCTTCGCCGAGTTCTCCTCGTCGTGCGCCTTCACGGTCTTCGTGAGCGTCATCATCTTGCCGTACTGCGGGTGCGGCACCTTGCGCTCGATCGTGACGACCACCGTCTTGTCCATCTTGTCGCTCGTGACGACGCCGGTGCGCACCTTGCGCGCCAGGCGTGCCTTCGCGTCTGCGTTCTGCTGGGTATCCGCCATTCTATCTCCTTACTGACCCTGCCGCTGACGCAGCACGGTCTTGAGTCGGGCGACATCGCGACGGATCGCGCGCTTGCGGAGCGGATTCTCCAGCTGCTCGGTCGCACCACGAAAGCGCAGGCGGAAACGCTCCTCCTGCAGCTCGGCGATCCGCTGCTGGATCGCGTCATTGGTCAGTTCCATGATCTCACTCGCCAGCATCGGTATGCGCCTCCTCACGCACGACGAACTTCGTCTTCACGGAAAGCTTGGCCGACGCCAGCGCCAGGGCGCGCTCCGCCGTCTCCCGCGTCACTCCTTCCAGCTCGAACAGCATGCGACCGGGCTTCACCACCGCCACCCACCCTTCCGGTGACCCCTTGCCCTTGCCCATGCGCGTCTCGGCCGGCTTCTTCGTGATCGGCTTGTCCGGGAAGATCCGGATCCACACCTTGCCGCCGCGTTTGATGAAGCGCGTCATGGCAATACGTGCCGCCTCGATCTGACGGTTGGAGATCCAGCCCGGCTCGAGCGACTGCAGCCCGAAATGGCCGAACGCCACCGTGTTGCCGCGACGGGCCACGCCCGTCGTGCGGCCCTTGAACATCTTGCGGAACTTGATCCGCTTGGGACTCAGCATTGGTCAGGTTTCCTCAGGCGCCGGTCGAGTAGGTCTTGCCGCGCCGGTCTTCCACCACTTCGCCCTTGTAGATCCAGACCTTGATCCCGATGGTGCCAAAGGTGGTCTTCGCGGTCGACTGCGCGTAGTCGATGTCGGCGCGCAGCGTGTGGAGCGGGGTCCGCCCCTCGTTGTAGCCCTCGACGCGCGCGATTTCCGCACCGCCCAGGCGCCCGCTGCACTTGATCTTGATGCCCTGCGCGCCCATCCGCATCGCGCTCTGCACCGCCCGCTTCATGGCGCGACGGAACGAGATGCGCTGCGCCAGCTGGTTGGCGACGTTGTCACCGACGAGCTGCGCGTCGAGCTCGGGACGCTTGATCTCCTCGACGTTGATGCCGATCTCCTTGCCGGTGAGCTGTGCCAGCTCATCGCGCAGCTTGTCGACTTCCGCGCCCTTCTTGCCGATCACGACACCGGGACGGCCCGTGTGCAGCGTCACCGTCGCCTTGCCCGGCTTCCGCTCGATGCGGATGTCGGACAGCGCCGCATGCTCGAGGCGCTTGTGCAGGTACTTCCGCAGCAGCGCGTCCTCCCGCAGCAGCTGCGGATAGTCGCGGTTCGCGTACCACGTCGAGCGCCACGTCTTGGACACGCCAAGACGGAAGCCGATCGGATTGGTCTTCTGACCCATTAGCGCGTCCCCCGCTCAGTCACCGTGATCTCGATGTGGCTCGTCCGCTTGATCATCGGCGTCGCCCGCCCCATCGCCGCCGGCGTGAAGCGCTTCAACTTCGGTCCCTCGTTCACCACCGCGCGCGAAATCACGAGCTGGTCCACGTCCACCGGGCTCCGGCTCTCACGGCTCGCGTACTCCGCATTCGCCACCGCCGAGTCGAGGACCTTCTTCACTTCCTTCGCCGCGTGCTTCTTCGAGAACTGCAGCAGCGCCAGCGCCTCGTTCACGCTCTTGCCGCGAATCTGGTCCACGACCAGGCGCACCTTGTACGGCGACTGCCGCGTGCCGCGCTGGATGGCCTTCGCCTCGTTCACGATCGTGCTCGCCATGGCTTACTTGCCTCCCTTCGGCGCGCCGCCGGTCTTCTTGTCCGCCGCCTTCTGCCCGACGTGCCCACGGAACAGCCGCGTCGGCGAGAACTCGCCGAACTTGTGGCCGACCATGTTCTCCGTCACGTAGACCGGCACGAACTTGTTGCCGTTGTGCACCGCAAAGGTGTGCCCGACGAAGTCAGGGAGCACCGTGCTCGCCCGGCTCCACGTCTTGATCACCTTCTTCTCGTTCCGCGCGTTCATCGCAGCCACCCGTTCCACCAGGCGCGTCTGCACGAACGGCCCCTTCTTCAGACTCCGAGCCATTGGTCATTCGCTCCGGTTACTGGGTTGCCTTGCCACGCTTGCGCCCGCGCACGATCAGCCGCTGCGAGGCCTTCTTCTTGTTGCGCGTCTTCACACCTTCCTTGTTGCCCCACTTGTCCACCACGTTGCGGCCACCGCGCGTGCGACCACCGTGCGGGTGATCGACCGGGTTCATGACTTCACCGCGCACCTTCGGACGCTTGCCCAGCCAGCGGCTCTTGCCCGCCTTGCCGTGGCTCAGCAGCTCGTGCTCGGCATTGCCCACCTCGCCGATCGTCGCCATGCAGGTGCCGTGGATCATGCGCATCTCGGTGCTCGGCAGGCGCAGCGTCACGTAGTCGCCTTCCTTCGCCATCACCGTCAGGCTGGAACCGGCCGAGCGCGCCAGCTGGCCACCCTTGCCCGGCTTGAGCTCGACGTTGTGCACCGCGGTGCCCAGCGGCATCTCCTTCAGCGGCAGGCAGTTCGCCAGGCGCACGTCCGAGCCCGGGCCGCTGACGATCGTGTCGCCGACGTTCAGCCCCTTCGGGTGCAGGATGTAGCGCTTCTCGCCGTCCGCATACTCCACCAGCGCGATCCGCGCCGAGCGGTTCGGGTCGTACTCGATCTCGCGCACCGTGCCCACGATGCCGAACTTGTTGCGCTTGAAGTCGATGATGCGGTACTTGCGCTTGTGCCCACCACCGATGCGGCGCATCGAGATGTGACCGTGGTTGTCGCGACCACCGCTCCGCTTGAGCGGCTCAGTGAGCGACTTCTCCGGCGTCGAGCGCGTGATGACGGCGAAGTCCGACACGCTGCGGAAGCGCGACGACTTGGTCACCGGCTTGAATTGACGGATGCCCATCGCTTAACCCTCGAAGACCGGGATCGTGTCACCGGCCTTCAGCCGCACGATCGCCTTCTTGTAGTTGGGACGCTTCCCCTTCGACTGGCCCACGGTGCGCTGCTTGCCGCGGCAGTTCAGGGTCCACACGTCGGTCACCGTCACGCCGAACAGGATCTGGATGGCGTTCGCGATGCCGTGCTTGGTTGACTTGGGGTGCACCACGAAGGTGTACTCGCCAAGGTTCTGGTACGCCGTGCTGCTCCGCTCGGTGATGATCGGGCGCACGATCGTTTCATGGATCGTCGGCATCGTTACTTCGCCTCCGCGGCGGGCACGTCATGCGCCGAGAGCGCCGACGCTTCGATGATGACCACGTCGGACCAGAGCACGTGGTACGTGCCGACGTCCTGGTACGGCATCACGTGGGTCGACGGGATGTTGCGGGCGCTGAGGAACGTCATCGGCTTCACGCCATCGGTGAGGAACAACACCTTGCGGTCCGCCACGCCCAGCTTGCCGAGCAGCGACAGCATCGCCTTGGTGCTCGGCGCCTTCATCTCGAAGGCATCGATCACCAGCAGGTCGTTCTCACGGGCGCGGACGTTCAGCGCGCTCTTCTTGCCCAGCGCACGCACCTTCTTCTGCACGCGCTGCGTGTAGTCACGCGGCGTCGGGCCAAAGACGGTGCCACCACCCGGCCAGTGCGGCGCACGGGTCGAGCCCTGGCGCGCGCGGCCGGTGCCCTTCTGCTTCCACGGCTTCTGGTTGCCACCCGTCACCTTGCCGCGCGTCTTGGTCGACGCGGTGCCCTGGCGCTGGTTGGCCAGCGTGGCCTTCACCACCTGGTGCATCACCGGCACGTTCACCGTCCCGTCGAACAGCGTGGCCGGCAGCGTCATCGCGCCCTTGGCCTTGCCATCCGCACCGAACGCGCGTGCCTGCACTGTCGTGTTCTCTGTCGTCATCGGATTAGCCCTGCTTCTTGACGAGGACGATTCCGTTGGTCGGACCCGCCACTGCGCCACGGATGTAGATCAGGTTGCGCTCCACGTCCACCTTCTCGACCCGGAGGCCGATCTGGGTGTGGCGATGGTCGCCGTAATGTCCGGGCATCTTCTTGCCCTTGATCACGCGCGACGGATCCGTGCCCGGTCCGATGGAGCCAGGACGACGGTGCTTGGTGTTGCCGTGCGTGTTGGGACCGCCGCCGAAGCCGTAACGCTTCACGACGCCCTGGAAGCCACGACCCTTGCTGGTGCCCGTGACCTTCACGATCTCGCCCGGGGCGAACAGCTCGACGGTGAGCTTCTGCCCCAGCTCGTAGGTCGGGATCTCGGGATTCTTGCCCGGCGCGTCATCGATGCGGAAGCTGCGAATGACCTCGGGCGGGTTGGTCAGGCCGGCCTTCGCCGCATGACCCACTTCCGCCTTCGAGGCACGCGCGCCACGCGGCGTGCGCTCATTCGGCTTCGACGCACGACGCACACGCTGCGCGCCATACCCGAGCTCGACCGACGCAAAGCCGGCCGTCGCCTTCTCCATCACCTTCGTCACCGTGTTCGGAGTCGCCTCCACCACGGTCACCGGGATCTGCTGCCCGATCTCGTTGAAGATCTGGGTCATCCCGACCTTTCGTCCAATGATGCCGATCATTTCTCTCTCAGCTCAGTCACTGCCCGGCGCGGCGTGCGGCCCGCGACGACAACGGCAGTTGGACTCTGGCTCCCACCGGCGAATTCCGGCGGCGAACCCGCACCGCGGTCCATCCTGGCACCGCAGACCTGCACCTGCACCCACACCAGCGGACTACTCGACCTTGATCTCGACGTCGACACCGGCCGGCAGGTCCAGCTTCGTCAGCGCGTCGACCGTCTGCGCCTTCGAGTCCAGGATGTCGATCACACGCTTGTGCGTCTTCAGCTGGAACTGTTCCCGCGACTTCTTGTCCACGTGCGGCGAGCGCAGCACGGTCCAGCGCTGCGTCTTCGTCGGCAGCGGGATCGGGCCCGACACCTGTGCGCCGGTCTTCTCGGCCGTGCGCACGATGTCTGCCGCGGCCTGGTCGATCACGGCGTGATCGAAGGCCTTCAAACGAATACGGATCTTGCCAGCCATTGCAGCTCCAGAGAGTTAAGCGAGGATCTTGGCGACGACGCCGGCGCCCACCGTGCGGCCACCCTCGCGGATCGCGAAGCGCAGCCCTTCGTCCATCGCGATCGGCGTGATCAGCTCGATCGTCATCTGCACGTTGTCGCCCGGCA